>NZ_LZMK01000028.1:0-113533 GCF_001665865.1 Nocardia sp. 852002-20019_SCH5090214
TCGACGGTCGACTGGGCGAGCTTGTCGGCGATCAGAACAACAGGACGGCCATTTTGGCTCACTGTGGGGCACTCCTGGGGAAAGAGGTCGGCATTTACCGCGGACCAGCTTAATGGTCGCGCTTCGGCGCCGGTGTACCGCCCGGTAGGCAGCCGCCCTCACACCGCCGCCGACCCCGGGCCGCAGCGCATCGGGCCCCGGACGCGAAAGAGCCCCGCATCTCGAAAGATACGGGGCCCCAGTGTAAGTCGCGGACAGTTCACGCTACGTAAAGTGGCGCGCAGTCAGCGGACTCGATCAGAGAACGCTTACGTTCTGAGCCTGCGGGCCCTTCTGGCCCTGGCCGATCTCGAACTCCACGCGCTGCCCCTCGTCGAGGGACCGGAATCCACTACCGCTCACAGCCGAGTAGTGCACGAACACATCGGGACCACCGTCGTCCTGAGCGATGAACCCGAAGCCCTTCTCGCTGTTGAACCACTTCACTACGCCTTGCGCCATTTCATACCTTCTGTAGACGAGCCGAACCGACCAACTTCACGGTCGGGCCGGTCTCAGTGATCAAGCCTGCCACGGACTGCGCCGTCGCGCCACCACAGTGGTCACCCCGGGGGAGGGAAACCGCACCCGAAGCGAAAAGTCGGCTTTTCGCGTGGGGCACGCCGTGATTGTCCCGTGATAGCGCGGCGGGCCGCGGTCGTCGCGTCGCGGCGAGCGGCGGGAATCGTGCGTGTGCGGTCGCCCGGCCGCAGAAATGGGTCGACCCCGGACACTGCGGTCCGGGGTCGACCCGAGGTCGCATCATGCAACCGAAATCAGTGATCAGCCACCGAAAGAGCCGGTCCACAGGGTGTTGACCAGGCCGTGGAAGGCGGCACCCAAGGTGTCGAACAGGCCGTTCACAGCAGCACTACCGGTGTCGATGATAACGGGGATCATAAATACCTCTTCGTTGTTTCAATTCAGTCGTACAAACTGACGATCAACATATCGAGGGCTCAGAAAGGCGCGTTAACTCGTTTTCGGGAATAGTGATCTGCCCGACAGGTCACAGTTCGTGTGGGTCGGGCCACAGTCGGCGCATCGGCTCGATTCGGACGCCCTCGGCTTCCGGGCCCGCCTTGGTGTGGCGTACGTCGAACTCGACGCGCTGGCCCTGCACCAATCGCCGGAAACCGTCGCCGTGAACCTCGGTGTATTCGACGAAAACTTCCGCCCCGCCGGCATCCGGGATTATGAAACCGAAGCCTTTCTCA
Organism: Nocardia sp. 852002-20019_SCH5090214; assembly: GCF_001665865.1. NCBI lineage: Bacteria > Bacillati > Actinomycetota > Actinomycetes > Mycobacteriales > Nocardiaceae > Nocardia > Nocardia sp. 852002-20019_SCH5090214. The sequence continues at coordinate 1,257 of NZ_LZMK01000028.1, forward strand.
CTGTCGAACCACTTCACCGTGCCGTGCAACTACGCTTCTCACTTACTTCTCGACGTCGGGCCAGGCAGAGGGTAACCGGACCCCCACCGACAGTCCAGCGCTCGCGTCCGCCACGCCGACCGCCGCTCACTCCGGCAGCGGACGACGCAATTCATGTTGCAGCGCTTCCAGTTCCGCGCCGCCGGCCATCTGCCGGGTCAGCTCCGACAGGTCGATCTGCGACTTGTCGTAGCCGCCGAGTGCGCGGCCGCGCCGCAGCAGCAGGAATCGGTCGCCTACCGGATAGGCGTGATGCGGATTGTGCGTGATCAGCACGACTCCGAGGCCGCGATCACGGGCCTGCGCGACATATCGCAGCACCACGCCGGACTGTTTGACGCCGAGCGCGGCGGTCGGTTCGTCGAGGATGAGGACCTTCGCGCCGTAATGCACCGCACGGGCGATCGCCACACACTGCCGCTGCCCGCCCGACAGCGTGCCGACCGGCTGCTCGAGATCGCGAATCTCGATTCCCATGTCCGACAACGCGGTTCGCGTGATCTCGCGCGCGGTCGCTCGATCCAGCAGGCGAAGGGGCCCGGCGCCGCGGGTCGGTTCCGAGCCGAGGACGAAATTGCGCCACACACTCATCAGCGGTACGACCGCCAGGTCCTGGTAGACGGTGGCGATACCGCGGTCCAACGCCTCGCGTGGCGAGGAGAACCGGGTCGGCTCACCGTCGATGCGCAGCTCACCGGCATCGTGGCGATGAACGCCGGCGAGGATTTTGATCAGGGTCGACTTCCCGGCGCCGTTGTCGCCGAGGACGCAGGTGACCTCCCCGGCGCGAACGACCATCGAGATATCCGACAGGGCGACGACGCCGCCGTAGCTCTTCCCGATGTTCACCGTCTCGATCAGCGGCGCGGCTGTGGTCTGCGCCGCCGTGTGCTGAGGAGTCATCGGCGCAACCTTTCCGCGCGCTTGGCGAAGGCGTTGTTGACCAGAACCGCGGCGAGCAGCAGCACCCCGAGGAAGAGCATGAACCAGTCGCTGTCCCAGCGCGCGAACACGATTCCCTGCCGGGCCATGCCGAAGATCAGCGCGCCGATGGCCGCGCCCAGCACCGATCCGAATCCGCCGGTGAGCAGGCAGCCGCCGACGACCGCGGCGATGATGTACTGGAATTCCAGTCCCACGCCCTGGTTCGCCTGCACACTCGCGAACCGCAGCAGATTGCAGGAGCCGACGATCCAGCCCGCGAAGGCGGTGCCCATGAACAGCAGGATCTTGGTCCGCGCCGCCGGGACACCGACGGCACGAGCGCTGGGCAGCGAACCGCCGACCGCGTAGATCCAGTTGCCGAAGCGGGTGCGCACCAGCACCAGCGTCGCCACCGCGGTGACGGCGATCCACCACAGCACCGACGCTTGGATGCGGGCGTCACCGAGATTCGTCGTCGCAGCGAAAACCCAACCGGCCGAGGCGTATCCGGGCGCCGAACGGATGCCCGACACCTGCACGGTCCCTGTGACCAACCGTGTCACGCCGAGGTTGAGGCCCTGCAGAGCCAGGAAAGTACCCAGTGTGACGATGAAACTGGGCAGGCCGGTGCGCATCACCACCCACCCGTTCAGCGCGCCGACCGCGAGCGCGAAGAGCAGCGAAACACCCAGCGCGAACCAGACATTCCATCCGGCGTGTACCGCGAGCATGGCGGTCACCAAGGCCGTCGACGCGGTCATCACCCCGGCGGAGAGATCGAATTCGCCGCCGATCATCAGCAGTGCCACCGCGACGGCCATGATGCCGAGCGTCGAGGCGTCGTCGAGCCAGGTGGCCACCCCGAGAGGGCTGAGGAACCGGTCGGTGATCACGGCGAAGAAAACGAATACCACCAGCGCGCCCAGACCGGCGCCGATTTCGGGGCGGACGATCAGCCGGTTCAGCAGCGACGGCCGGATCGCGGCGGGGGCGGTGGCTTCGGAAACCGTTGCGGTGTCGGTCATGACAGCTCCCTGCTCAGCGCGTGCCTTGTGCCACGAGGGCGGCGATGGCGTCGACGTTGGTCTTGTCCACGAAGGCGGGTCCGGTCTGCACCGGCATCCCGCCACCGACGGTGTTGAGATTGCGCCGATACAGCTGCAGCATCACGACCGGCAGATATCCCTGTTCGTACTGCTGCTGGTCGACCGCGAACAGCAGGGTGCCGGCCCGGATCGCGCTCACCACATCGGAATTCAGGTCGAAGGTGGCGACGGCGGCGCGGGAATGGGATTCACGCACCCCGTCGACCGCGCGGGCGGCTATCTGCGAATTGAGGGTCAGCACCGCGTCGATCGCGTGGTCGGCCTCCAACGCTCCCTTGATCCGCGACTGCGCGTCGGCCGGGTTGTTGATGTCGACCTGCAAGGTGGTGGCATTTCCGCCGAATCCGTCGATCGCGCCGGCGCAGCGGTCGTTGGCGCCGATATTGCCGGCCTCGTGGATGACGCAGAGCATCCTGGCCCGGCCGGCCTCACGCAGGCGTTTGCCGGCGGCCGTTCCCGCCTGTCGCTCACTCTGGCCGACATGCCCGATCGCACCGGCAGCCGCGCTCTCGGCTTCGCCGGAGTTGATCGTGACGACCGGAATTCCCGCCGCGACGGCGTGCTCGACGGACGGGCGCAGCGCCTGCGGATTGGCCATCGACACCACCAACCCGTCCACATGCTGGGCCACCGCGTTGTCCACCAGCTTGGCCTGCTCCCCCGGATCCCCCGAGGAGTTGTATTCGACCCGGATGCCCAGATCCTTACCGGCCGCCTCGGCGCCGTTCTTCACCACATTCCAGAACGCGTCGCCGGGGCTGCCGTGCGTGACCACGGCGACCGAGCTCAGTGGAGCCGTCGAAACCGTTGCGGGAGCGTGTGATTCGGAGACATCGGCGCCAGGTCCACTGCACGCCGCGAGGATCGCGGTGAGAGCCAGCACTGGCGCGAGCCGGCGTGCGAGCCCGCGAGCATGTCGCGACACGGGAGGACGGGCGGGAATCCGCTGTGGCCGTGTGGTCATCGCGCCTCCGGGCATTCGGCAGAACAAGGCGGGTACTCGTTCCGGAGCACTCCAGGTGTATTGAACACCACCGGACCGGCCGCGACCGGTGACACGCGCCCACGGGTGGCGCCTCGCGTCGGCCTCCCTCACGGCGACTACCCTCGTCAACATGGTTGTCGGAAAACGCGGGAGGGCCCCGGTCGACAGCCCCGGGTTCGAGCTGCCGCTACTGCTGTTCGCCGGGTTCCGCTCGCTCATCGACGAATTGCATGCCGAGCTGGCGGAGCGGGGGCATCCCGATATGCGCCCGGCCCACGGATTCGCGATGCAGGCGATCGGAGTGCAGGGGGCGACGGCCAGCGATATCGGCCGCAAGCTGGGCGTCTCCAAGCAGGCGGCGGGCAAGACGGTCGAGAAGCTGACCGCGCTGGGCTATGCCGAACGTGTCGAGGATCCCGACGACGCCCGGCGCAAGATCGTCTGCCTGACCCCGCGCGGAATCGACGCGCTGCGGCAGTCGGCCGAGATCTTCGAGCGGTTGCGACGCCGCTGGGTGCACGAACTGGGCGCCCAGCGCGTGCGCGATATGGAGGCCGCGCTGCGCACCATGGTCCCGCCGGAATCGTTCCGGCTCGACGTCGCGGGGTGGTTCGGGAGCTGACCGGCTCCGCCCCGGCGGCCGTCCAGGCTTGCTCAATTCGACAACCCGGTTTACTGTTTAGACAACTTGGTTGTCTAACTCGAACGGATCGACGCATGCACTTCCCCACCCACACCCTCGACTCCGCGCCCGCCGAGGCCCGTCGCACGATGACCGCGACCGCCGCGCACTTCGGCTACCTCCCCGCCGCGGTGGGGAAAATGGCGACGTCGCCACGACTGCTCGACGGCTTCATGAAACTCAACGCGCTCTTCGAAGGCAGCACCCTCGACCAACTGTCGCGCGAGGTGCTGGTGATGACGATGGCCACGCGCAACGAATGTCACCTGTGCGTCGCCATGCACACCGCGAAGCTGACCGAGATCGGCGCCGACCCGGAACTGATCACCGCGCTGCGCGATCAGCGCCCCCTCCCCGACCCCCGCCTGGCCGCACTCCAGGAGTTCACCCTCACCGTCGTCGAAACCGCCGGCAACGTCCCCGACGAACGAGCGAGCGATTTCCTCTCGCACGGCTACACCACCGAACAGGCCCTCGAGGTGGTGCTGGGAATCGGCACCTACACGCTGTCCACACTGGGCAATCGGCTCACCGCAGCGCCACTCGACCCCACGCTGACCGCATTCGCGTGGTCGGCGGGCCCGCACACGGCCTGACAACTGATTGCAGCTGACAAGCACCGGCGGTAGAGTGCAGAGCAATTGCAATCAGCAAGCACTCCGTGAGAGGACCCGCCATGCCCCGTCTTCGTGTCCACAATCTCTCGATCTCACTGGACGGGTACGTCGCGGGTCCCGACCAAGGTCCGGATCATCCGCTCGGCGTCGGCGGCGAACGCCTGCACGAATGGGTTTTCGTCACCCGCACCGGCCGGCGGATGATCGGCCAGGACGGCGGCAGCACCGGAATCGACGACGAACAGCTCGCCGCCGGTGAAGCGAATGTCGGCGCGACCATCATGGGCCGCAACATGTTCGGGCCCGTTCGCGGGGAATGGCCCGATGATTCCTGGACCGGCTGGTGGGGCGCCAACCCGCCCTACCACCACCCGGTCTTCGTCCTCACCCACCACCCGCGCCCGGCGCTCGAGATGGACGGCGGCACCACCTTCCACTTCGTCGACGACACCCCCGATAACGTGCTGGCACGAGCCTTCTCCGCCGCCGGAGGCAAGGACGTCCGCCTCGGCGGCGGAGCCGCGACCGTTCGCCGCTTCCTGCGGGCCGGGCTCGTCGACGACCTTCACCTGGCTCTCGTCCCCACTCTCCTCGGCGCCGGCGAACGCCTCTACGACGGCCTCGGCAGCCTCCCCTGCTACACCGCGTCCCCCGCCCGCCAAGGCGACAACGTCACCCACTTCCACCTCACGAAAGCGGCCGACCAGCCGAGCCCGCGGACCACTTGACCTCAACCACACTCGAGCTCTTAGCGTGGCGGCATGACTTTCACCGCGGCCGAACGCACCTATCTGACCTCCCAGTCGCTGGGCCGGCTGGGCACTGTGACGGCGGACGGGCGGCCACAGCTGGTTCCGGTGGGATTTCGGGTGAACGACGACGGCACGATCGATATCGGCGGGCCGAGTCCGAGCGCGCAGCGCTACCGCAATGTGCGGGGTAATCCGAATGTGAGCCTGGTCGTCGACGATATGACGCCGGACGATCCGGCCGAGGTGAAGCCCGGCTGGGGGCGTGGAGTGGAGATCCGTGGCGTCGGCGAGATCCTCGATGTGGAGACGCCTCCGGTGGCGCCGGACTGGTTCGCGCACACCATCATTCGCATTCATCCGCGGCGGATCCGCAGCTGGCACATCGACCGCGCGAATCCGGACGGCGGGGCGCGTGATGTGAGCTGAGTCTCTTCTCAGCCCTGGGCGTATCGCGGCCGTGACGTTCGCGCCGAAATCGGCGAGGGTTGCGGGACAAGCGAGTTGAAAGGGGCTGGTCGTGTTCGCGACTGCCACGTCCGTCCGGGTGCGCCGAATCCTGGCGAGGACGGCGATAGCCGGCTTGATTCTGATCGGCATGGTCACCGCGACCGCTGGGCAGGGTTCGGCGCAGGCGCCGGTGAGCGAGCCGAGTTCGGTCGGCTGGTACTACCCGGAGGTGACACCGTTCGATCCGATACCGCTGGACTATCTGTACGGCTGGAATTCGTGGTATCGGCCGTACTACTCCTGGTATAGGCCCGTTTACCCGCCGGGGTGGTTCGGCAGCAGCTGAATCGCAGGACTGAGGGTCAACCCTGAGTCCCCGTCATCCTCGCGGCCGATTCCGCCCTGAACCTCGTGCCACCACCCGTGACGCGGTGTCCGATTTGCGAGAGACTGCGTGCGGTGTAACTGATTGGAAGGATTCACCGTGATTGCCAGAACCGAACATCGCACCAAGCGCACGGCGGCGCGCATCGCCGTTGCCGGCGCCATCGTGGCCGCGCCGCTTGCCGCGCTTGCCATTCCGGCCCAGGCCGAGGTCGTGAGCGCCCCGGCGGCCACCGAGATCGCACATCCGGGTCGCGGGCACGGCCCGTGGGACGGCCGGGACCGTGGCGACTGGGACCACCGCGGCGATTGGGACCGCCACCACCGCGGCGACGACTGCAACCCGTGGGACCGGCACGGCAACGGCTGGAACGGTTTCCGTCAGGTCGTTCCGCCGGGGTGGCTCGGCAGCAGCTGATCGGCAGCTGATTCGCGGCCCGGCGCCTGCACGGCGCCGGGCCGTTCGCCGTTACCGGCTGTTCGCGGCGATCGTCGCCGCCACGCCGTCGAGGACCAGGTCGAGACCGAAAGTGAAGTCGGAGGCGGGGTCGGCCTCGGCGGGCTGGATGGCGTCGAACAGTCCCGAGTCCAGCAGTGCGGCCATATCGGGCAGCCGCTCTCGATCCACCAGTGCGCGCAGATTACGGCTGTAGTCGTGCAGGACGCCGGCCGGGTCGAGATCGGCTGCCGCCATGGCGTGTTCGAGTTGGCGGGCGGTGACGAACGCCTCGCGGACGTATCCGCTGACCACCATGATGGCCCCGACCTTCGCCGGCCAGTCCAGCGTGGTGTCGCGCAGTGCGCGCAGCCCGGCGTCCATCCAGGCCACAGTGTTCGGTCCACTCGGCGGTCCGGTGATCGGCAGTTCGGTGAGCCAGGGACGGGCGCGGTGCCGCTCGAGTTGAGCGAACGCCCAGGCGCGCAGCATCGAACGCCATGAGCCGCTGGGCAATTCGGGTGGCGCACCCATTCCGGCATCGGACATCAAGCCCAGCAGTTCGTCCTTCGATCCGATGTGGCGGTAGAGCGACATCGGCGTAACACCGAGAGCCGCAGCGATTTTCGGCAGCGTCGCGGCGGCGAGACCGTCTCGGTCGGCCAGTTGGATCGCCGTCGCCACCACCCGGTCCACATCGAGTGCGGCCGGACGGCCGAGCTTGGTGTCCACCGGCAGCCGCCACAGCCGGGCCAGATGGTCGGGCACCTCCCGATCGGTCATCAGCGCGCATCCCGTCGTCGAATAATCATCCTTCCGGAGTTTAGTATGGTCGATATAGTATAAGCCATATACTTACTATTGCCGCCGATCGGAAGGACGCTCCGTGCACACCGAAACCCTCCGCCGCACGGCGGGTATCGCCGCTGTCTGCGGCGCCGCGCTCATGCTCGTCGAACTGCCGCTCTACTTCGTCTACGAGGGCCCGCCCCCGGACTGGAACATCCTGACCCGCGGCCTGATCGGCCTCGTCGGACTCCTCGGCGTGGTGGTGTTCATGTCCACCTTCGGGCACCTGGTGAAGGCCGCCGATCGCCGCTACGAATGGCTCGGCTCACTGGCCTCGACCGCCGGTTTGATCTGGGCCACAGTCGCTTTCGTCTCCATGGGCCTCGAGATCGGCGCCACGATCCAGGCAACCGAACCGATCGATCCCACCGTCACCGTGTCCGGCACCTATGTGCTGTACGGAACGGTCAGCCGGCTCCTGACCGCCCTGTTCATGACCACGGCCGCTGTCACGATTCTGCGCACGCGGATTCTGCCCGCGTGGGCGGGGCGGTCGGCCGCGGTCCTGGCAGTGGTGAACGTGGCGTTCGCACCGTCGATGTTCTTCGGGAACACTCCGGCGAACTTCTATGCGGCGAACGGATGGGGCACTACCGCAACGGTTTCCGGGTTCACGATCATCTGGCTGCTCGCGGCGGGAATCGCGTTGCTCACCTCGGCATCGCCGAAAGCCGTTCTCGCCGCAGACGGCTCGCGGACGGTGGCACCGCAGTTGATCGACTGACGAAGCCGCCCGGGCTCGGCTTCGAACACGCCTGCGGGTGAATTCTTTTCACTGTCGAAGATAGTCGGCCGCCGCCATGCCGATCGTCTGCGCGACCAGCGCGAGGGCCGGCACGTCCAACTTCCACTGCTGCCAGTAGAGCGGCACATCGACCCACTGCTCCGGTGCGAAATTCCGTAAGGCGCCCGCACGCAGCAGTGGGTCGGCGTGCGTTTCTGGGACCAATCCCCACCCGAGCCCCGCGACGATGGTGTCGCGAAAGCCTTCCGAAGTGGGTACGTAATGCCGGAGCCGGCTCGCACCCGCCTTGCCGGAGGTGACGGTGCGGACGTAGCGATCCTGCAGCTCGTCCCGGCGATCGAAAACGATGACCGGCGCCTCGGGAAGCCGCTGCTCCAGAGGCCCTGCTGCGAAATGACGCTCGACGAATTCCGGGCTCGCGACCGGCAGGTACCGCGCCAGACCCAAGAGCCGTGCCGTACATCCGGTCACCGGTTCGGCCAGCGATGTCACCGCCGCCATCACCGTGCCCTCCCGCAGCAGTGCGGCGGTGTGGGATTCGTCCTCGCGATGCAGATCGAAGCAGACCGGCGGATCCTGCGGCACCTGCGACAGGGCTGGCAGAAACCAGGTCGCCAGTGAATCGGCGTTGACCGCGATGGACAGCGTGGTGGACTCGGCATCTCCGGCGATCCCCAACTCTCGCTGCGCCGCGTCCTGCAAGGCGGCCAGTTGCCGCGCGAAACGCACGACCGCCTGGCCGGATTCGGTGGGCCGCACCGGTTTCGTGCGCATCAGCAGCACGCGGCCGGTTCGCTGTTCGAGCGCCTTGATCCGCTGACTCACCGCCGAGGGCGTCAGATGCATCGCGGCCGCGGCGGCATCGAATGTGCCTTCGTCCACGACGGCGAGCAGTGTGCGGACCTGATCTACCGGAAGTTCGGACATCACGGTTGCTAATGATAGTTGAGAACCTTTAGCTGTACTGATTACGTCAACACCCATACCGTCGGCTGCGTGAACAGCGGTATCTTCTCAGCGGCCCTCGCCGGATTCGGTGCCGGCTTATCCCTGATCGTCGCCATCGGCGCGCAGAACGCGTTCGTCCTGCGCCAGGGTGTACGCAGGCAAGCCGTGGCGGCCGTGGTCGTCATCTGCGTTGCCTCCGACGCCATTCTGATCATGTGCGGTGTCGGCGGTCTCGGTGCGCTGGTCAGCGCGTATCCCGCAGCGCTGACCGTCGCCGGACTCGCCGGCGGATGCTTCCTGATCGCCTGCGGCGCTCTCGCGGCCCGCCGCGCACTGCGCCCCGCCACCGCCGCCCTCGCGACCACCGGCGATGCCACCGCGTCCCTCCGCACCGCGATTCCGGTCTGCCTGGCCCTGACCTGGCTCAACCCGCACGTCTACCTGGACACCGTGCTGCTGCTCGGCTCGGTCGCCGCCGGGCACGGATCGTTGCGGTGGGCCTTCGGCGTCGGCGCGATGGTCGCGAGCGGAGTGTGGTTCGCCGGGCTGGGATACGGGGCTCGACTGCTCGCGCCGGTGCTGTCGCTACCCGCGGCGTGGCGAGTGCTCGACGTCTTCGTGGCGGGGACGATGTGCACGCTCGGGGTAGTGCTGTTGACGCAGCTCGCGTGAGAGCTTGGCCCGCTTCACCGAGCGGTTCGCGGCCCGTTCCCGCAGGTGCCCCGCAGTACGCTCGACATATGAATCCCGAGGTGAAAACGGATGAGCTCGCGCGGGTGATCGCCGACTACGACCTCGCCCACCTCATCACCGTCGGCGACAATTCCCTTCCTCGCGTGGTGCCGGTGCATCCGGTTCCACACTCCGGCCGACTGCACGTGCCCGCGCCCGGCAGCCATACCCGGGACAACGTCGCGGCCCGCCCGGCGGTCAGCCTGGTGTGGGCGCCGCGAGAACCGACGGGATACTCGTTGATCGTCGACGGTCTCGGCACACTGGAAGACGACCAGCTCGTCATCGCGCCCACGCGGGCGATCCTGCACCGCGTCGCCGCACCCGGGCAGGTGGCTGCCGAGGGCGAATGCGGCAACGACTGCCGGGTTATTCCGCTCTGAGACGTGGGTTGGGGTCACTGAGCGTTGTCGATGACTTCGAGCTCTAGCGCCTTTTCGTGTGTGAATCCATCTGCGACACAACCCCTTTCGGTCACTTGTTCAGAATGTGTTCCGAAATCCACACAGACCGAAGGGGTGCACACCCCACCCCTTCTTGATAGAATTCGAACATGCATTCGAACGCCGGGGAGGACGTCGAGCAGGTCGCGAGACCGCTGCTCGCTGTGGTTTCCCAGCTGTACGAACAATCACTGATACCGCTGTCGGATGAACAACTGATACAGGCGATGCGGGATGTGGAGAGTTGCACGCGCCGACTGGCAGCGATGCACCATCGCCTGCTGATCGAAGCCGACGAGCGATCCCTGCCGTCCCGGACCGGCGCGAAGACGGTGAAGCGGTTCCTGATGGAGACGCTGCGGATATCCAGCGCCGACGCCGGCAGCCGCGTCAACGCGGTGCGCTGGGTAGGAACCTTCCACGATCTCGACGGCCAGGCGCGAGACCCGCAATTGCCGTGCACCGCAGCAGCTTTGGCACACGGTGAGGTCTCCGCCGATCACGTGCGCGGGATCGCGCAGGTCATGAACCGAGTGCCCCGAGGCGTAGCCGACGCGGATCGCGAAGCCGCAGAACACCTGTTGGCGGAGTTCGCGCGATCCGGCTCGCCGGACGACATCGGCAAGGTCGGCGACCGAATCCTGGCCCACCTGGACCCCGACGGCCGCCTCACCACCGACCAGGACCGCGCCCGAATGCGAGGCATCGTCGTGGGCCGGCAACGCCCCGACGGCATGTCCCCCGTGCGCGGCGACATCGACCCGGTGCTGCGTGCCCTACTGGACCCACTGCTGGCCAAGTACGCACGCCCCGGCGTCTGCAACCCGGAGGACCCGAACAGCCCCGCCGTCGATATCGACACCGCCGACCCGGCGATGCTTGCCGAGGCAGCGCGATCCGATCACCGCAGCGCCGCCCAACGCAACCACGACGCACTCACCGCGATCCTGCGCTCCGGCCTGATCGCCGAAGACCTCGGCCGCCACCGCGGCATGCCGGTGACCACCGTGCTGATGATGAAACTCGAAGACCTGGAGAAGGATTCGGGCTCCGCGACCACAGCCACCGGCGGCGTCGTGCCGATCCGCGAGGCGCTGCGACTGGCCGAACGATCCCGCCCCTACCTGGCGATCTTCGACCACGCCGGACTCCCCCTGCACCTCGGCCGCATGAAACGACTCGCCTCCCCGACCCAACGCCTGGCGCTGATCGCCGCCCTGCGCGGCTGCTCCCGCCCCGGCTGCGACGCCCCCGCCAGCCTCTGCGCCGCCCACCACATCCGCGACTACGCCAAAGGCGGCCCCACCGACATCACCAACCTCGTCCTAGCCTGCGACGCCTGCCACGCCCTGATCCACGACGGACCCGGCGGCTGGAAAACCGTTGCACAGAACGAGCTTTCCCCGTTCCCGGCCCGCACCGCCTGGATCGCACCCGAACACATCGACCCCAGTCGGAGACCCCGCATCAACCACCGCCACCACCCCGACGAACTCCTGGCCGCGATACTCACGCGCATCCACCTGCGCGACGAACGGGAACGACTGCAACGCCGACAACGCCGCCACACCGACAACCGTCACCACCGATGCGACCAAACCCCAGCCAGACATCTCAATCACCCGACTCGACCCTCGATTCACGCGAAGCCGGCTCCGAAGGAATAGTGGGGCGTGCCCGCGCATAGGTAACCTCAGGCTCAACCGCCTCCACATCACATGCGGCGCAGACAATTCGGAGCCGCTCCCCGAGGTGCTCCACACTCGGAACCACAACCGCCGCCACGTTGTACCCACCGATCCGATCGAGCAGCCGCATGATCGGATCATCGATATCCCCAGCCGTCCGAAACACCACCCGCACCAACGCGTACCCCAACTTCACCGCATGCGCGAGCACCAGCTGCTCATTCGCCGGCCATCCCGGCAAGGTCCGGTCGATATAGCCGAGAGCGCGAGGCGGCCCCTCCGGCAGTTCACCCGACGCGACATAAGCGGTAGGAAGCGTCATACCGACCTCCCCATGGTCACGATGAGATACATTCGGCTCCCTCGGTTTTCGTTGGCAAGCACCCGCCGCCGAGGATCACCGCCGGTTGTGGATGGCGTCACAGATATCCGGACATCGACCCGGCGGCGGGGCCGATATGAGCTTCACGAAGAAACGACGCAAACCGAAGGCATGGAACCGCTACGGCGCCGCTACGCCGCAGATACGGACCGTCGAGCCAAAGCGAGGGGATCGCAATGAGCGTGACGAAGTGGACCGGACGGGAGGTACGCGCCTTGCGTACCGAGGCGCTGCGTATTACTCAGCGCGAATTCGCCGAGCGGCTGGGATTCAGTGAAGCTGTCGTCCGGAAATGGGAAGCCGCGGAGAGACAATCACTCTCGTTCGGCAGTTTGCAGACGCCATGGACACCGTCTATCGGCGTCTCGACGACAACCAAGCCGCTCGCTTCCACGAAGCGCTGCCGACATGTCCGCCCGCTGCGACAGACACTGCGGCAACTGCCGTACAAATACGCCTTCCTGATCTGCGGAAAGCCCTCGACACTCACGACGCCCCTCGCCGATCGGGCCCGGCATTTGACCCGTCGCATTGTTCAGGACTGTGCGACGAACGCGCTGAAGAGTCCTGCGCACTCCTCGTCCTGTTGGTGCGTCCCGAACAGCAATGCGCGGTCGAGGTACGTGTTGTTCAGCTCGCACGAGGTCTCCGGCACCAGCACACATGCGTGACACGCGGCGAGGTTCAAGGCGTCGGACCCCGAGGCCTTCGACTCGATGCACACCGGGTCGGAGGAGCACCACGACATGCGGATCAGCCCCTCGCGCAGCATGCTCGCGAACGTCTCGGGCGAGGCCTGCGAGGCCACGCCCCCGAGGCTGCCAGCCGAGTCCGAACTTGCTGTGTAGACGAGGATGCCCGCCATGTCGTCGTCGACGTAGAGCCGCTCGCGCAGCGCCGATGCGGGGTACCCCGCATCCAACGAGAGCTGGTCGATCAGGACGTGTGCGAGGGTGTGGACCGCCACCTGGACGATGTCGACGGCCGGCGCCTCGCTGCGGCCGAAGACCTCGGCACGATGATCCGCCGCGGCCTGCAGCGTGCATCGTCGGCCTGCGGCGAAGGGCTGATTCGCCCAGTCCGCCAGCTTGTCCCGATCGAGTGCGAGGAAGACTCCCTCACCGATCACTTCGATTGCAGGAAGCCAGTTCCGGCTGCCGGCGGACAAAGTGCAGAGTCCCTCGGATCCCGGTTCGCGCGCCCCATCCAGTCGAGAGAACCCGAAGAGCGCCCGGACCTCGCGCAGCCGGGTGACCTTGCGGATCTCGGTGATCAGTCCAGGTAACGATGCGTCCTTCGCCATCGGCAGACAGACGAAGTCTGAGTCGATCCCGGTCTCCTCCTGACCGGAGATCAAAGCGGCGAACTCGTCACGACGTAGGGCCTCCTCGCCGAGGTCGGACGCCTCCTCGGTCTCACGACGCCGCTCGATCTCGCGGGTGATGTTCTCGACGGAGAACCGTCCGTTCGATTTCTTCGCGAGGTTCTCGAGCATCTTGGCCGTGTAGGCCTCCGGGTCTCCCAGGAGCTCCCAGTGTCGATCGACGAACTTCGCCAGCGCCTCCGAGTACGGCGGGATCGAGATCGCCGAGCGCACTGCGGGGAACCAGACGTTCGACGCACCGCGCTGCAACACTCGCGGGACCAGCGAACAGTCCTCCGTCGCGTCGGGCCCCAACCACGGGCGTGCGCCCTGACAGGTCCCGAACTCGGCCAACGCCTTCGGCGCCACCGCACCGTCCAGCGACTTCGGACTCACCCCGCAGCTGCACTCGAGCACCAGGTCTGCGAGCGAGGATGTGCGGCCGTGCGACTGCAGCTTCATCTCGTGCTTGGTCGCGGCCGGTGCCACAGTGCCCTTGTGGAGCCAACGGTAGTAGGGGAATTCGTCGATATGCCCCTTCGTGCAGGCGGTGATGAGCCTGAACGGCGAGAGCAGCGACTTCTCCTTGCACTGCGCACACTTCGCGACGTTCCAGTCCTTCGCTAGCTCATACAGCGAGCCGATCCGGCGGCACGAGGGACACACCTGGGTCACCGGGAATCGGATGACCGGGACGTCCCGCGGCGTGCCGGCTGGCGGCGCCTTCAACTCGGCAACGTGCAGCGAACGGGCTAGGCGCGGCTCGCTGACGGTGTTCGCGCGCTGCTCGTTCCAGTAGTCGAGGCCCACGATCATGTAGCTCGTCGTCTCCGACGGAAAGAGCCCGCCGATCCCGTAGGTGCTGAGAAGTTGACCCCTGCGGGCCTTCGCTCCGGTCGTCATCGCTTCCTCTTCATTGGAATCGCGTAGAGCCCACTCTCGGCGTCGACTTCACGCATGCTCATCATCGTTGGCCAAGGAACGTCCTGCTGTGAGTACTCAATGTCCTCGTCGGTCAACGCGACCGAGGGGTCGACGAGCAACGAGGCTTCGAGGTTCTTCGCGTTGCTGTACCGCATGTTCGGCCGCGCCTCCCCCGCCTCGGCCCACACGTCCAACAACTCGTGCACCTGCTCGACCGTGGCCTCGCGCTCCTGCTCGGCATCCTCGTCCAAAGGGACCGCCGGGTTCGTGAGCACCGCCTTCGCCCGCTCGCCGATGATGACGGCGACCTTGCACAGGTCGTCCCAGTTGTCGGCGGCGAGATACGCGGCGGTGTCCGGAGCGAGCCCCGGTACGAGCAACCGTGCGAGCGAGACCAGCACCCCGTGCAACCCGCGGTCGCGCGCCCTGGCCGCGAACGGCGTCGCGCTAGTAGCCTCGACCGCCCGGTACAGCGCCTGGTGATACGGGACGAAGCTCTCGTAGTGCGAGCGGTCTCGGGAACGGGCGGCATTGAAGATCGTGACCACGAGACCGGGGAACTTACGCCCCACGCGGCTGGTCGCCTGAATGTATTCGGAGCTCGACTGCGGCTGTCCCATCACGGCCATGAGACCGAGCCGGTCGATGTCGACACCTACCGAGATCATGTTCGTGGCCAGTACCACGTCGTTCGGCTTCCCCTTCGACAGCGCCACTTCGAGCTTCTTGAGGCGTTCGGGAATCTCCGATGACGGGACGCGGCTGGTCAGCTCGTTGACCGGTTCGAGCTTCCTCGTCTCCGTGCCCTTCCGGTTGGCCACTACCTGCAGCCGTTCACGTACGTCGCCCTCGACCTGCAGATTCGCACTGCCGAGGACCCGTAGGCTGTTGAAGTAGCCGAGCAGTGTCCAGTAGGGGTCCCGCGTGTCGTCATCGCCGTCGATGTCCTTCGCCGCCTGTAGAAGAGCCGCGTAGACACGCACCAGCAGGGTCGCGTGGCTCGACCCCGGCGACATGACGCCCACGTATTGACGGGTGCCCTGCGTCTCGGGCGGTGCAGGCTCGGCGAAGAACGACTCGTCGGGGTTGATCCCAGGCGGTGGGAACTGTGCCGCGCTGCGTGCGAACACCGACCGGATCTGCTTCTCTGCCCGCCGGATCGTCGCCGTCGACGCGATCACCTTGGGCCGGCCGCGATGGCTTACTTCTTCGAGCGGGTCGGACGAGCATGCGGCGTCGACCGCGGTCTCGTACAGCCCAACCATCGAACCGAGCGGGCCCGAGATCAGGTGCAGCTCGTCCTGGATGATCAGGTTCGGCGGGTATCCGATCCCGTCACGAGCGAAAAGCTTCCGGACGTCCTCCCGCCACGCCATCGCCGCGAACTTGTCGACGGTACCGAGAATGAGTTCCGGTCGCGCCCGGTAGACGTCGTCGTCGACGACATGGACCGGCAGACCATCCTTGAAGTCGCAGTCGGCCGTGCCGCAACGGATCTGGAGGTGCTCCTCCGGAGACTTCACAACCCGATAGTTGGTGTGGTCCATCATCGCACCGCACCACGGACACTGTGTCAACTGGACCGGGTTCTTCGACTGGAGCTCACGGCCCGACGCCAGATCACGGAGCGACTTGCGAGCCTCGGCAAGCGTGTTCGGGGTGCCGCCCTGTCCCACCCACAGCCCGATCGAAAACGGCCGACTCCCGATGTCGGAGTCGCCCGTGCGCACCGTCTCGAGGGAGCACATCAACATCGTCGCCCGCTCGAACTGCTGAATCGTCAACAGCCGCAGGGTGTACCGCATGATCACGCCGACGCCCTGCGCCTCGGGATCGAGCAGTCGTCGGTGCAGGATGGAGAACGCGACAAGGCCGAGGTACGCCTCCGTCTTGCCACCACCTGTCGGGAACCACAGCAGGTCCGCGATTTCGCGGTCCGGATGATGCCGGTCGACGAGCCCCGGCAGGTTCAGCAGGATGTAGGCGATCTGGAAGGGGTACCAACGGTCGCCCGCCCCATCGCCCACCTCACCCTTCGCGCCGCTGCGGACCCAGTCCTGCCGTGCGCGTTGCAGCTGCATCGCCTGGTTCGCCAGCCGGAAAGCGCGCATGCTGATCGGGTCCGACTCCAGCAGGTCGATCCCGGACTCGATCCGGCCCGCGGCCGTCCGGGCGTACTCGATATGGCGGCGAGCGGTGCCGAGCAGGGCGTCGCGCACCTCGGCTTCACCTGAATCCAGGCCGCTCGCAAGCTGTTCGATCCACTCGCGGTAGCGCGTCGTCAACCCCCGCAGGCTCGCGACGACCTCCGTGTCCGTCGCGGTCGCCAGGAAAGACATCCGCAGGTCGACCGACTCGTCCAGGAGACCCGGGCGGGCGCGGGCGACCTCGAATGTCGGGAGGAATGTCGTCGCGACGCGATCCACGGCCTCCGAGTAGGTGCTCGTGTCCCAGTCCACGGCGCACCCGTGCCCGATCGCGAACGTCCGCTTGTTCCGATACAGCAACGCCGATGTGTCGAGGTCTTCGTCGCGTCCGACGTTCACGTGCCCGGAGCGGTCGACGATCGCTGGCACCGCGGTGGAGACGGTGAGCCTCACCTGGAACCACGCCTTGTCGTCCCGGAGCTCGCCCTTCATCGGCACACGCGTATTCCTCAGCGCCATCGACACGGTGGTGACGCCATCACGCGGCGGCCGCACATACACGTACAACTCGAGACCGTCGGCGATCTCACTCGGACTGCGCACTCCCGGCTGCACGACGGACACCTTCACCGGCTCCAGGTTCAACGGAACGCGCCGCCAGTCGCTGGAACGACCTCTCTTCTTGGTGTTCTCCATCGGCTCACCGTCGGCGTCGACGACCACGTAGCTGGCGCCTGCGACCAGGACCGAGACCTCGCTCGCGTCCGCGAGCCGGACGGAGAACGTCAGGCCCACCGAGGACGGGTACCGCATAAACGCCTGTGCGACCGGGCTGTCATCCGACGCAGACGAGTCTTCGGCGTCGGCACCGTCGGGTTCCGGGGTCTCCTGCTGCAGGCCATCACCCGGCCACAGCGTGCCGATGATGTAGCGATCGAGTGGCGCTTCGGAGATGATCTCGTGTTCTCCGTCGCCCGGGCCCACCACGTCTCGGGCCAGCTCTTCGACCATCTCGTTCCTGAAGCGGTACTTCTCGTCCAACGACGCCCCCCGAGCAGAGCTCACGAGATCTCCTCCATGGTCGACCAATCCGGCTGTGCCAGACCGACAATTCGGGGTGCGAGCCAGAGTCCACACGAACCCACGTCGGCGTCCCGCGACTTACGGGGGTCTCCGCCCACTGTCTCCACCGATACCAACGACATTCCCGACAGGATCGCAGGCCACGATCCGCCGCGCAGACCGAACGCTTTCACGAAAGCTTCGTTGAACGACTCACTGGTGCGCCCGATGGATCGTCCGTCCTCAGTCGTGAGGAGATACGAGGGCAACTCGGAGGTCGACTGTTCAATGTCCAGACTCGCCAGCACCCGGGCACCGACAAGGTCGTCCGCGCCGAGCGTCTCCTGGACGGCCGCCGCATCGAATCCCTGTACGGAGGCCGGGACGTCAACCGCGACATCCGTGTACTGGAACTCGACCGCCCGAGTCCGTTTCTTCTTCGACGTCCGATTGACCCGTTCAAGGAGTCGGCCAGGGAGCCAGTGCATATCCTTGTAAACCGCGTACGTGCGCGGGAGTTCGCAGAGGAAGATCGTCTCCCGCGCCCTGCTCAACGCCACGTACTGTGCACGCACCGACGCCCAAGCGTCCTCGTTGTCCCGTTCATATGACCGATCGACGATGAACGCCCGGTCGAACTCGAGCCCCTTCGCGCGGTGGACAGTCGAGACGATGACGTTGCTCGTATCGGGTTCGGTCAAGGTCAGGGGAACCGTGCCCGACGTGACCAGGTTCCTGATGCGCGCGATGTCGAGCACGTCGCCGGCGGAGCGTCGGGAGTTCTCGGCGGACTTCAGCAGGTACCAGGCGTCCTCGCCGATCTCCTTGCCGAGCACCCGCTCCAACGCCTCCTCGGCCTCCGACCGTCGGACATCCGGACCCTCGAGAGACCCGAGCGCCTGAGCGATCCACCGCGCGGCACCGAAGTCCTGCGCGCGGCGCCGGACGGCATGCGCGATTCCATTGTTGTTCAGGTACTTCGACACTCGGAGGACCTCGCCGTTCGTCGCACACAGCACCGCCGTGCGCACGCCCTTGAACGGGAGCATGTCCGCCCATTCTTCGATGTCCTCGAACAGTGGCAGGTCTTCGACGAACTCGTCGAGCACGCGCTGCGCTTCTTGCGCATCAGTCAGGGCACGTAGCCGGTCCCCCAGCTCGACGACTTTTTTCGGATACTTCCCCCGTGCGCGGTAGTTCCGACCCAAGCTCAACGTCTCGGTACCGAACTCGTCCTCCAATGCGGCGAAGACGTCGCTCGAGGAGGTCTTGCTCCGCGACTCCGCCAACTGAAAGTCGTAGATTCCCTGGAGCGGGTCCCCGAGCACTGTTAGCCCCGCATCGGAATCCAGCCTGCGCAAGATCGCGAACACGAAGTCCGCACGGTCGCCAACGAGGTCCTGCACCTCGTCGATCACGACATGACGGAGGTCCTCGACCTCGAACGGCGTCTCCTCCGCTTCCTCCAGGATCTTGGTGGCCTGTCGTATGCGCGCCTCGAAAGTCCCCGCAGGTTCCACGTCCGCGCCGATCAGGATCTGACCCGCGAACGAGTCGAAGGTGCGTACGTTCGCCGCGGCCACTTCCCGTAGGTCGAGACGCGTCCGGACGGCGGTCACCGCGGCCCGCGAGAAGCTCAGCACCAGGATCTCCGTCGACGCGGAGAGGTACTCCTCCTCGACAAGGTGACCGATCCGCGCGGCCACCACCTCTGTCTTGCCCTGTCCGGCTCCCGCGATCACGAGGAGTCGCCGGTCACCAGGGGACTCGACCACCTCCCGCTGAGCATCGTCGAGCTCCAACGGCTCATTCACCACAACGTCTCCATCACCTCGGTGGATTGGGAGATGGACTCGGTCCTGTGGCCGCGTCTCACGCCGCCGAGGTCGACCGTCGATCCTTCGTCGCCGGATTCCACATATGTTCTCCTACGCACCGACAGAAGTCCCATCCGAGGGGCGGTCTCACCCCCGACGCACGACGCGACAGCGGCCCGCTCAGCCGCCAAGCAACCCCGTCGCGCCGCGGTCACGGCAGATGATCGCATCACTCACTCTCCTCGTCGGCCGCACAACTGTGACTCCGTGTCCACGTAAAACGAGGCGGCAGAACACCTCTGACGTCGCGCACCGAGCCCACGAACATTGCCACATCAGCGTCGCCGACGCAGTCGTTCAACCGATCTACACGTCGCTCGATGTCACCACATCGACGACAACGTCACCATTCGTCGGTCGACGAGTCCACTCCGGGGCGCTGAACTGTCAGGCGGTGGCAGTCGCGCCCTCCGTATCGATCTCGCTCTCGATGATCTCCTTGAGACTGTCGAAGACGATGCTGTCCTCGAACTCGACGAGGTTGTCGAGAACGTTGACGATCAGCACTTCGTCACTACCACCGTTCTTCGGACCTCGGAGGCCGCGACCGACCATCTGCATATACCGGACCTCGCTACTGGTTGGTCGCGTGATGTAGACGGCACGGGTAGCAGGCGCATCGAAGCCCTGCGACAGCACCGCATAGTTCGTGAGCACCCGGAGACCACCGGACTTGAACCGCTCGATCGCCGACCGTCTGTCTTCCGGACTGGTGTCCTGGTCGATCGAGGCCGCAGCCCTGCCGGACAGGGTGAGCAATGTGGCGATCGTCTGCGCGCTCTCGACAGAAGCCGCGAAGACGACGATCGGCCAGTCGTCAGGCTTGCTGAGAAGCGACTCGATGATCGTTCGCGTACGATCCTCGTCCCGCCCGAGTCGTCTCGCCGCATCGCCCGGGAGCCAGTACTTTTCGCGGAAGTGCTGGATTTCGTGCTCCGCCAAGTCGACCGACACGCCCTTGAGGATTTCGATGCTCGCGCGGGCGAGGATCCGATCCCGCTGCAGGCGCACCTGCGGATGTTGGTCGCCGAAAACCCCCTCATCGAGCAGATTCTCGTCGAACCTACGCAGCAGGCGGTGTGTCTCGTCACTGTGACGCCTCCCGCGGAACGGTGTCGCCGTCAGCCCGAGCAGGAGCCTGTCGCGCTGCGCGTGACCGCGTCCCGTCCATTCCAAAATCTTCGTGTACGACGCGTGGAGCGCGCCGTGCGCCTCGTCGATGACGACCAGGGGGCAGGCGGCCAACCAAGCATAGTCCGCCTTCTCGACCGCGCGGCTCATCACCTTCTGCCAACTGGCCACCACGACCTGGACCCCGCCGCCCTCCTCTTCGGTCTCATAGTTCGCCCAGAACCGGCTCAGGACCAACTGGGTGTCCTGCCGCCCCTTCGCACGCCACAGGTACGACCACGCGTCGATCGCCTGTTCGCACAGCTCCTCTCCGTCGGCAAGCCACAACACGGGTCCCGAGAAGTGGCCGTCCGCTCCATCCAGCGACCCGCTTTCGATCGATTCGATGATCGTCTGGACCGCGACGCGCGTCTTCCCCGCACCGGTGGGAAGCGAGATGATCCCCCTCGAAGGCCCGTCGCCGGCCAGCATCGCACGGAGGCGCTTCGAGACGGTCTCCTGATAATCGTGTAGCGGCTTCAACTGTGTCGGACCGTCCACGTACTCCGTGGGCTTGTTCCGCTTCCGCGTCTTCTGCCCAGCCCACTCTTCGCCGAAACCCAGGTCCTGCACCCATTTGCGCGTGTCGTACGAACCGTGCCACGACTTGGGCGGCGTTCTCGGAAGGCCGTGCGGATCCACCTTGCAGGCACGCTCCAATGCCCGGACCCCGAGCATGGTGATGCACAGGCGCGCCAGGTCTACACCCGTCGGCTCTCCCGACCCCGAGTGCGCCAGGTAATCGAACGCGTCCTTCGGTATCAGGGTCTTCAAACGGTCGTCGCCGGCGAACGCAAGCAGCCGCGACGCGTCGTCCGGGGCCTTTCTGATGCTGCGGATCAGCTTGGTGTTCCGCTTCCGCTCCATCCGGTCGAGAAGCGCATCCACACGTTTGTCCGTGGAATCCAACATCAACGTGCTCAAGACCTGCTTCAGCACATCTCTTTCACGGTTCCCGGTGACCAGCAGCACATTGCCGTTGCGCGCGCATGTGCAGCCCACACGCACCTCGGGTTGTCCCGGCACGGCAGCGACCTTGCTGATGGACAGGCACTTCTGCAGGGTCAGTTCTTCCGGGTCCTCGTCGAGTTCCAATTCGTCGAACACGTCGAATACGTCCGTCAGGCACACCGGTTCAGCGCTCGTCTCGTACGAATAGTCCACGGGCAGTTCATTGCCCGCGACGCATCCCCACAGCTCGGTGAGGTTGAAGACGTCGTCTGCGCTGTCGACCGTCACGCACGGGATGCCGAACAAGTCCAACTCGTCGGCGGACTCACACGACATGACGATCGCCACGGTCGAACGCGGTGCCGTGCACCAGGTTCCGTTTTGGAGCACCCAGAGTTCCTCCGGCCCCGAATCCTGATGGGTGTGACACCACCATGCATAGATGCGACCGACTCGCTCGACGTCGCCGCGACCGGCATGTACCTTTGCCAGCTCTTCGAACTCAGCCGGCGACAGCGACGCGATCTCCCGTCTCAGCTGCAGCGCTGACTCCATCTCGCCGCTCACCACGAGCTGGTTCAGACACGGCAGAAGCCCCTCGAGTTCGTCGCTGTCGACGTCAGATGCAAACACACGGCCGATCGGCATCGGTCCGAGCGTGGTGGGGAGCCGGCCATGTTGTCTCAGCCACCAGAGTTCCGGCGCAACGAATTGGGCCGCGCCGGTGGCCACGGACGAGTGCGTGACACGCACACGAGGGGAGTGCATCTCGCCGAGTACGGCCACCGTCAAGGCCGTACAGTTCGTCGGGCTGAGGCGCGGAAGGTTCTCGAGCGGGCCCAACAAAGAATCGATCGACTCGATCCGAAGGTTCTCGCGTGCTTGTACACCGAGTTTCATGTACTCGCCGACCGAGGACTTCACCGCGACGCGGTACTTCGCGACCCAGTGTTCGTGAGCGTGCCCCGGACTCCGGAACGGCCTACTCCGCACCCCGAGCAGTGCCAGGATTTCTCCATCGGCCGCGTGGTACCCACTGTCTACCAGGAACTCGCCATCCTCCTTCAGCATTTTGAGACAGTCCCCGGCCATCATGAGATCTGCCGGGAGAACCCATTTCCCGCGGCCGTCCTTCACGTGGACGAGTTGCGCAGCGTGCCCGTCCAGCACCTGTTCGAACGCTTCACCCACGCGGCGTTCACCGGACCCTCGCATGGCGATCCAGATGCGGTCCCAATCGACGTCCAAGGTCTTACGCAGGTCCGCGAGCAGCTGGAGCATTTCGCCACCGTCCTCGAACGGTGTGATGCCGAGGTGCTTCAGCGCATCGAGCGCACCGATGTGCGCCACGACGTCCTGGTGGACGAAAACCGCACCGTCTTGTTCGGCGCTCGTCCGGATAAAACACCGCCCGGGCGCCGGCTGTTGCAGCGTCCCGTTCTCGAGCAGGACGATCTTGGCCTCACGCGCATCGAGCTCCGTGTTGGAGCCCTTCGCCACGAGGCTCGCTGCAAGCTCGATCGCCGCAGCGGACCCATCGGGACTCGGGTCGGCGACGACGTCTTCGAGCCAATTGAGCACCCGGCCAACCTTCGCCGGGTTCTCCTGCATCAGGCGATCGACCTTCGACCGCCGCTCAGGACTCGTCGTGCAGTCCGGATGGACCCATGACGCCCTGTTGCCCACCACGTGGATCCACTTGTCGGTCAATCCACCGACGCTGTCCGGCACGCGCTTGAGCGAGTTCGGCGAACGCATCACGCCATCGAGGTCGGGGAGACAACGCGCGTCTCGTAGCGCGCTGTAGATCGGCTCGTGGAGCACCGAATCCGCCCAGCTCCGAATCTCTCGTCCGCGGGCCGGAAGCACGTCGATGTAGCGGCCGTAATTCGCTCCCGCTACCAGTTCTCGTCGGGCGTCGACAACCAGTTTCGGCAATACCGTGGCAAGGATCTCGTAGTTGAAGGAGCACTCGATCACATTGATTCTGTCGTCGGAGAGCTTCCAGGGCGCATTAACCCGACCGCTCAGGGTGACGTCCGACTTGACGGGGAAGAACGCACTCAGCTGGCCGATTCCCACGCGACCGGTGACCGGTACAGCCCAGCTCACCTGTACCGAGTTGCGCCGTGCGGCGTGACCGGCGGACTCCAACGCGGCCTCGGACGGCACGTGGTCACACGAGATCACCAGCCATTCGCGGTCTCCCTCTTCCGTCGTGAGCGTGACCCGATTACCCAGTTTTCGGGCTTTGAAATGGCGCTCTTCCCCCGTGATGTCATTGCGCAGATCGAGCTGGCGTACGTGGGGCGCGAACAAGTTGAAGGACTCGTCGAATTCGGCGATTTCCTCTGCCAGCTGGCCCGACGTGCCCGGCTTGAGTGGAATCTTTACAATTGTCGTGGCCCAGCTCGACAGATCGGCCAAAACAGCGTCCGAGTGCAACTCCCTCGTCGAGTCGACGATCGCCCATGCCAGGCGAAGTGAGGGCACCTCTCCGGGCGTGAAATGCCGGCCCAGCTCATCGGAGAGTTCAGTCGCGGTCTGCGCCCTGCTGAACTCGAAAGAAACGGATCGACTGAAGATCTGCGGGCCATCGGAGATTCCGCTGATCGACTTGAAGCCCAAGCCGAATCGTCCGATCTCCGCACCCGTCTTGTTCGACAGGTGGGTGTACAGCAGGGCCCGAACACCCGTGTCCTCGAACGGTCGGCCTTCGTTCGCCACATAGAGCGCATCGCCGGTGAGCACGACCTGAATGCGTCCAGGGGAACTCTGCAGGGCGTCTGCCGCGTTCTGGATGAGCTCTTGGATCTGCTTGCGGCCGTATCCGCCTTCGGCGATCCCGCGTTCTTTGCCAGCGTCTTCTTCCACGCGATTCGAGTCCTGTTTGTAGACCGCAATACAGCGCGCGTGGAAATCGTCCACCATTCCGACCAACGCCTGGTCAGGGCTTCCCCAAGACTCGCCTGCCACCGTATTCCTCCGCTTCACAGCCCACCGGCCAGAGGCCGACGTCGATCCAACTTGTGGAGGTTGTCCCGAGACGCTGTAACAGTCGCCTGATCGACCTCGTCATCAATGATCAGAGCGTGACAGTCGGCGAGGTAATCCTGCGCATCACCGAGCCGCGCGAAAATCTTACGGAGCACCGGAGCATTCTTCTTGACGAAGCACAGAACGTGCGTTTTGTTTGATTTCCCGAAGAACGACGCCGGATTCGCCGTCGACCGAAAGTCCACATCCAGATCGGTGATCTGTGACCCCATACTCGGGTTTGGCTCGATGAGCTGTTGAATCAATCGGGCTTGGATCTTCCTCCGCAGGCCGCTGTGTATTCCGGCCAAGACAATGAACAACTTGTAACCGCGATCGGCGGCCTTCGCTATGACGGCGGTGAAGTTGATGGTCTTGCAGGACTGCATATAGCCCACGACCAGGCCCCGCGTGGAGAAGCTGCGCTCCCGAGGACGGCTGAGCAGTGAGACGATCCGAGTGGACGAGGTGCCGAGGCTGCCGATCGCCAAATTCTGAGACCATCCTTGGCCGCGAAGGATTTCGGTCAGCGCCGGCCACAATTTGTCGTCGGGATGCAGGCCGGCAAACCGGGTCTCGTAGTTGTCGATAACAACCGCTCGAGGCTCCTGCAGCTCATGGATGCGAACCGTGTCGGCTTCGTACCGCTTGAGAATCCGCTTGATGACGTCCTCGGGCCCCAGCAACGACAGTTTCGTGACCGCTTCCACAGGTGCGTACTTGTCCAAGATCGACCTGAACACGTCGTATTGATCATCGATCAGATCGTCCACCCGACACCCCCTGCCACTCACGCCATGCCGCCTCCACCGACGCGGCCCGCTGGCGATTTAGGGAACTGTCCCGCGCGGCGCGTACTCCGGTGCTCTCTCCAAAGGGAATAGCACAAACGAAGCATTGCGTTACAGCCTCTCTCGCTGTATGGGACCCGGCGCCCTCAACGGCCGACGGCGGCATATTCCACTAGGTCAACGCATCCCAGTGCCGGTCGCCAGCGGCTCGGTTGAGCAGGTCGATTCCGCAACACACAAACTGGGAACACGTTAGACGTCGGATCTGTGCCCGGTAGTGCCGGTGGTGAGGCGCCGGCGACTCTCGTGCCTGTAGTGCCCGTCAGTGGTGGCGCCCCTCGAAGTACTACAAGCGGAGCCGACAAGGTGGGAGGCAAGCAGCCGCTCCGGGCGGCGGGCCGTGGGATGGGAAGGCGTCCTGGTAGCAACAGGCCGACGGGTTGATGCAGAGCCGATCAGACGCCGGAATCAGCTGTGCGCCAAACGGTTCACGACTTCCACGATGCGTTGGACCCAATCTGAGCCCGGACCGGCGCTATCCTGAATCTCGACGCGCACGGCGGGCAGAAGGGGCATCGATGAAAGACGTCGGTCAGCGCCTGCGCTCAGTGGAAGTATGCGCCGGGGCAGGCGGGATGGCGCTCGGTCTTGAGCAGGCGGGTTTCGATCCGGTTGCTCTGGTGGACAATCGAAGTATCGCGTGCGCCACACTGCGGGCGAACCGACCGAGGTGGGTTGTTGTCGAGAGGGACCTGCTGACAATCGATCCGCAGACCGATCTGCCGCTGGACGGTGATCTCGACCTGCTGTCGGCCGGTTTGCCGAGGGTGCGATCTTCGGCAACAGCGTCACGTGCCAGGGGCGACAACCTGGAACTCGAACTACTCGAAACCGTCGGGCGGTGGGTGGGGAAGCTTCGTCCGCGGGCAGTGCTATTGGAGAACGTCCCCGACCTGGTGTCTCGCTCCGGGTATGCCGAAAGCCGTTCGTATGTAGAGAAATATCTCGACGCGGCCGGCTACGAGTTCGGTTGGCGTGTGGTGAACGCCTGCAATTTCGGTGTGCCACAGCACCGGGAACTCGGGATACTCGTCGCTTTCCGGGACGGCGGCCTCAGCGGGTTCGACGCAGCACTGGATGCAGTGCTACCGACACCACACTTGACAGTCGGCGCCGTTCTCCGGACATCGATGGCCGCTCGAGGTTGGTTGCAGGCCAATGAATGGGCGACGTTTGCCAATAGGCTCGCCCCGACCATCGTCGGTGGTTCCTGGGACCGCGGCGGCGCAGATCTGGGCCCCGCGGGGTCGCAGCGAGCTTGGGCGCGGTTGGGTGTCGAGGGAAAATCGCTGGCTGATGCCCCTCCTGCGCCCGACTTCCAATGGAGTCCCGAGTTCGCCGAAAGAAAGGTGCGACTTACGGTCGGGCAGATCGCTGAGCTGCAAGCGTTCCCTGGCTACTGGCAGATCTGCGGACAGAAGACAGCTCGCTATCGTCAGATCGGGAATGCTACGCCTCCGCCCGCGGCCCAGGCCTTGGGACGAGCAGTGCGTACCGGATTGGGTTGCTGAAGACCTCGGCCTGGCTGGCTATGCTCCATGGGTGCCGAGCGAAGACCTGACCGACGCCAAAGAACGTGCCGACACTGTCGACCTGTTCGCCGGCCCCGGAGGTCTCGATGTCGCCGCGCGATGGCTCGGCCGCGAGGTGTACGGTCTCGAATGGGATATCGACGCCTGCCGCACCCGAAAGGCCGCGGGCCTCAATTTCGAACGTCACGATGTGCGCGATCTAGGTCCGGAAAACTTCCCTGCGGCAACGATGTTGATGGGCGGTCCGCCCTGCCAAACCTTCACTGTCGCGGGTAACGGAACAGGCCGGCGAGCCCTGGACACGGTGCTGAAGTTCATCATTGCGATGGCGGCCGGAGAATCGGTGCAGGAAGAACTGGCGCAGTTGAAAGACGAACGCACTGGCCTGGTTCTGGAACCGTTGCGCTGGGCGCTGCGAGCAGCTGAACTCGGTCGTCCGTACCGGACGATCGTGCTGGAGCAAGTCCCCGCAGTCCTCCCGGTGTGGGAGGCGATGGCTGAAGTGCTGCGAGACAAACTGCAGTACCGAGTCCAGACCAAAGTGCTGCACACCGAGATGTACGGGGTACCACAGACCCGCCGTCGCGCGGTTCTCATCGCTTCGCTCGACGGGGCACGGCCGATGCCACAGCCGACCCATCAAATTTACCGTAAATCTGGGCTGCGGCCCACGGACAACCATCGGTTGCCGAAGTGGAAAACCATGGCCGACGCCCTTCCGGATAGACGCGAAACATTTCGGGTGATCTCGAACTATGGCACAGGCGGGGACCCCAAGCTGCGCGGCGTTCGCGAATCAGATCAACCGTCCGCGACGGTCACCGGCAAAATCTCCCGGAACAAGGTCGTCACAAACGGGCAGACGGATAGGTTCAAAGATGCGGAAGCAGGCCGCCTGCAAAGCTTTCCATTGGACTACCCCTGGCAAGAAGGAGCGGTTGCACAGCAAATCGGCAACGCCGTTCCGCCGATTTTCGGGCTTCATGTCCTCTCGGCCGCACTCGGGTGCCAAGTCACCAGAGAGCAGGCAGACGAGATATTCAAGCTGGAGTGGGCCGACGTGCAATGTGAGAAGTCAGAAGAACTTCCCGCCGTCGTAGCGGAACTTCACGACCGGTTCCGGTTCGGAGCCGGTGACGCCGCAGCACTTGGGGACGAGGCGTCGATGAGGACATCATGAACCAATGAGGCTTATTCAGCGGAGTCGGTAGAATAACAGTCCAATCCCCGAGTACGGTCGAAGGCCACGCTCAAGCCGCTGAATACGCCTCAGTCATTCTGCGCCGCCATCAACAACTCGTTTCGTCGGCAGACAGCGCGCACCCGTTGCCACCGGAACTAGCGACCGATGTCGGAACGGACTCCATCCTGCAAAACGCCCCCATTAAGCAAACTTACGCCCGTCCAAGGCAGGCCTACTCCACGGTTGATTCTTGGACGGGGGCTCACCACTTGTCAATGTTTAGACCGAGAACCCGCTGTGCAGTTGACGATTCCGAGCGGAACAGCCGATCGAGAGGACCACGAAGATACCAAATACACAGGGTGCCATTCGCTTTCGCGCTCTCACCTTGCTGGCAGCACGCGATCAGGCCGTCGGCAATACCGCCTTCGAAGACGACAAGACGGTGCACCCCAATCCGTGCAGATTCGCCACCACAGACCGACCTCCACGTCTGCCGGTCGTGGACACTTGTCGGCGAGCGCGAACCGGTCAGAAGTCGAGTTCTGACCACGGGATGATGATCGGGAAGGGGAATTCGAATAGGATTCCGTCCTCGTCTGCTGGTGTCCATTCTCCCGGGAGGAGGTAATTGGTCGAGCGGAGGGGACGCACGCCTACTGGGAGCTTTCCGTGTCCGGTTCCCAGGGCACAAGCACGAACCGCGGCGATCGCGCTGCTCTCTCGGGTTAGCATGACTTCCCAGTACCAGGGGATGTCTGCGGTCGCGTAGCGGTCTTTCTTGGTCTCCACGTCGGATTGTGTATTCGACGGCGACAGGACCTCACCGACGAGAACAGTGTCGGTGGCGCGGATATCCTGGTACGGCGATGGAAGGCAGTGGTAGACCAGGAAATCCGGGGTCAGGAAGTCGGATTTGCCTGGTATTCAGCCGATCCCGACGGTCACGTGTTAGAGATCGCGTTGAACTCTGGCGCGCCCAGCGCCGAACGATGAAGTAGTAGTTAACGCGGGCGCAGCACCACTATGCCGGGAACACTCTGCAAATACTCCCCCAGCGGTGTGTCCACCACCTTGTTGTTCGCCGCAAGTGACGACGCGTTTCGGAAGACCGGGCCGGTCGGCGTCTTGATGAGGATTCCGACGTGGGTGACGTCGAGGCCGGGCTGGTCGGCGTAGGCGCCGATGTAGTCGCCGGTTCGGAGCTCGCTGAGGACGCCCTCGTCGACCGCTGCGCTGGGGATGTAGGTGATGGCGCGGTCGACTACTGGGATGCCTGGCAGGTAGAGGGCACCGTCGCCCTTTGCGTTGAGGTGTTTGGGGACCTTGATTGCGGCGGGTGACAGATTCCCGGTGATGTCGGTGGCGGCGATGTCGGCGACTTGCGCCCAGTCGATGAAGAAGTGTTTGCGGTGGGTGTAGTCGACTTGAGCGGCGGCGTAGCGGGTGTCGATCAGGTTGGCTTCGAAGCGGTTTCGGTCGGTGGTTCGGCTCAGGGCTTCTATGTAGTCGAGGAAGGTGAAGCAGTCCACTCGGCGGAAGTCGGCTACGAGTTGTTCGGGCTGGGTTGCGGAGCCGATGAGGGTGTTCGCGGCGTAGGGGGTGCCCAGGAATTGTCGGGACAGCAGGTCGAGTAGTTCGCCTTTGCTCGCTCCGGTCGCGCCGGCGCGCAATGCGACGAGTTCGTCGATGCGGTGGGAGGTGGTGTCGTCGATGGCGGCGTCGGCGCTTGCGCGCGTGGGCAGCAGGAGTGCCGCGGCTACCAGGACGAGCAGGACCGGCAGTATGCGGGTGGAGCGCAAGACACCTCCCGGGTGACGAGTGGAACGGCCGGTATCCACCGTAGACCAGGCGGCGGCCGCTCCGGACTGCAGTTCGGATCAGGGATGCCGAGCGGAACGGGACTCGTCACCGCATGGGGGTAGCGCCGGGCTCGCCCGCGGCGGCGGCTCTGCGCCTCCAGGTTTCGGCGGCGTCGACACGGCCTGCCATCGCGAGTAGGTAGGCCAGGCCGGACATCGCACCGGGGTGGCCGGCGTCGGCCGCTCTGCGCCACCATGTTTCGGCCTCGTCGGTTCGTCCTCGCTGTTCGAGGATGCCGCCGAGGAGAAACATCGCTCTGGGATGACCGGACTCGGCGGCGCGGCGGTACCACGTTTCGGCTTCCGTCATACGGCCGGTCCTCTCCATCGCTACCGCCAAGTCGCACATGGCGACGGGACGTCCTGCCTCGGCGGCTTTACGGCACCACCACTCGCCCTCCTCGGACCGGCCCGATTCCATCAGCAGTGCGCCCAGGTTGGTCATCGCAACGGCTTCGCCCGTCTCGGCGGCTTTGCGGTACCACGACTCGGCCTCCCCCACTTCGCCGATGGCTTCGAGTAACAAGCCCAGGTTGAACATCGCGGCCACGTTCCCGGCATCGGCGGCCTTTCGATACCAGGTCTCGGCCTCCCGTTGCTTACCGGCCTGCCGCAATGTGCAGGCCAGGTTGAGCATCGAGGCCGGATGCCCAGCTTCGCCGGCCCGCCGATACCAGGTTTCGGCGTCCTCCGACCTGCCCGCCTCCTCCAACCTGATCGCCAGGTTGAACATCGCCTTGGGGTGCCCGGCGTCGGCGGCCTTGCACCACCAGGCTTCTGCCTCCTGCGTCCGGCCCGAGTCGTACGCGACCACGCCCAGGTTGAACATGGCAGTGGCATGGCCGGCGTCGGCAGCGCGGCGGATCCACAGCTCGGCCGGCTCGGCCTTGCCGGCGTCCTCCAGAAGCAATCCCAGGTTGAACATCGCGTTGGGCTCGCCGGTGTCGGCGGCTCGGCGGTACCAGGCCTCGCCTTCCTCGACCTGTCCCTGCTTCTCCAGCAGAACGCCCAGCGTGGTCATCGCGCCGGTGTGCCCGGCGTCGGCTGCCTTGCGGAACCACTCGTCGGCACATTCCGGACGTTTCGTCGCGAGGGGTACGGCAAGGTTGTTCATCGCCGTCACGTTCCCGAGGTCGGCGGCCTGGCGAAACCACCCCTCGGCTTCGGGCGACCGACCCGTATCTTCCAGAAGCAGCCCGAGGTTGTTCATCGCGCCGGTGTGCCCGGCGTCGGCGGCGCGGCGGTACAGGGCTTCGGCCTCCGGTAAACGCCCCGCGTCTTCAGCCGCGACGGCCCCGTCGAACAGGGCGGCGGCATCGGATCCTGTCGACTCCTCTGCTCCGGCAAGCGCTGTGCCCGGAAGTTCCAGGGGCGCCGCGTCCGACCCGTGCACCGCGCGCAGCACGCGCAAGGCCGCTGCTTCCAAGGCACGGTCATCCGCCGCACCGGCGTCGTCGAGATCCTCGGCCAGCGACGCCTTCTTGGCGTCGGAACGCGGCTTCCGCTCCAGCGCCGAAACGTCGACGTCCGGATATCTATCGATGATCAGCCGCTTCAAATCGCCGTAAGCGTCGGTGACATGTTGTGCCACACCATCTTCGGAGCTTCCCGACGCTATCGCCGAGGCCACGAGCGTAATCACGAAGTTCATGTCGAGTCCTCCCGCCTCTCCCCACGATCAGTATTGCGGAGCCCACCGACAACTCCGCGGGAGCGAGTCGCCCGACGTTGGTCTGCCGACGGTGCACCGAACCTCGGACGGGCGACAGGGCGAGGACCCGCGCGGCGAGCCCCGCCGTTCGGAACACGCCGCGCGACTCGCCTGATAGAACTGACTGCGACCGTCGTCAGTTCTGCTCGGCAGAGCGACACCAGCAGAGAGGCTCATCCCGTGGACCGCAGCTCATTCCAGAAACTCTTCGACCTCAGCGGGCGGACCGCGATCGTCACCGGCGGTACTCGGGGTATCGGGCTCGCGCTGGCCGAGGGGTTGGCTTGTGCGGGGGCGAATGTCGTTGTCGCCAGTCGGAAGCCGGAGGCTTGTGAGAAGGCCGTGGAGCGGCTGCGGGAGTTGGGGGCCGAGGCTATCGGGGTGCCGACTCATCTGGGAGAGGTCGAGGGGGTGCAGGCGTTGGTCGCGCAGACGGTGGAAAGGTTCGGCGGGGTCGACATCGTGATCAACAATGCCGCGAATGCGCTGGCTCAGCCCTTGGCGGTGATGCAGAAGGCGGCGGTGGACAAGTCGTTCGCGGTGAATGTGCAGGGGCCGTTGTTCCTGGTGCAGGCCGCGCTGCCGTATCTGCGGGAGAGCGAGCATGCGGCGGTGTTGAACTTCGCGTCGATCGGGGCGTT
This sequence comes from Nocardia sp. 852002-20019_SCH5090214, assembly GCF_001665865.1. Classification (NCBI taxonomy): domain Bacteria; kingdom Bacillati; phylum Actinomycetota; class Actinomycetes; order Mycobacteriales; family Nocardiaceae; genus Nocardia; species Nocardia sp. 852002-20019_SCH5090214. Next base: position 33,726 of record NZ_LZMK01000028.1, read on the forward strand.
CGGGTTCTCCGGCGGGCTGGCGATGTACTCGGCGGGGAAGGCGGCGTTGCTGTCGTTCACTCGCTCGATGGCCGCCGAATTCGCCGCCGACGGGATTCGGGTGAACGCCATCGCGCCGGGTGCGGTGGATACCGATATGGTCCGCAACAATCCGCAGGAAGTGGTGGACGCGATGGCCGCGGCACCGTTGCTGCGGCGGCTCGGTGAGCCGGACGAACTGGTCGGGCCCGCGCTGCTGTTGTGTTCGGACGCAGGCAGTTTCATTACGGGACAGACGTTCGTCATCGACGGTGGCACCGTTCCGCGCTGAACGCGAAGGAGGCAGGCATGTCCGCGCTGAATATCGAATATCGGTCCTCGGGTGTCGTGGTGTTGACCATCGACCGGCCGCACCGGCGCAATGCGCTGGACAACCAGACCGTCGCCGAACTGCATCGGGTGCTCGACGAGGTGAATGGGAAGCCGGAGGTGCGGGCGCTGGTGATCACCGGCGCGGGAGCCGGGTTCTCCTCCGGAGCGGATCTGAAGTCGAAGCCGGAGGATTTCACGGCCACCGATGCCAGTCCGACCGCGGCGCTGCTGGGTGCGGCGCAGTCGACGGTCGCGCAGATCTACGCGAGCCAGGAGTTGATGGCCTCGGCGTTCGAGAAGATCCATCGGCTGCGGCAGCCGGTGATCGCGGCGGTGAACGGGGCCGCGGTCGGTGGTGGGTTCGCGCTCGCGCTGGCCTGCGATATCCGATACGCGAGTCGCAGTGCCCGGTTCGGCGCGGTGTTCATCCGGCACGGGATCTCGGCCTGCGATATGGGCACCAGCTATCACCTGCCGCGGTTGGTGGGCGCGTCCCGGTCGGCCGAATTGCTGCTCACCGGAAGGGTTTTCGATGCCGACGAGGCCGAGCGGATCGGGCTGGTCCTCGAAGTCGTCGACGAGGACGAACTGCTGGACCGGGCGATCGCCAAGGCCGAGGAGATCGCCGCCCATTCCCCGCTCGCGGTGTGGATGACGAAGGAGACGATGTGGCAGACCGTGGACGCGCCGAGTCTGCGTCACGCCCTCGACATCGAGAACCGGACGCAGGTGATGTGCAGCGCCACCGGGGAACTCGCGGAATCGTTCGGCGCCTTCCGCGACGGAGCCGAATTTCGTTGGCGGCCATTGTGAAACAGCCGAACTACCGCATCGACGCGCCGGGACTCGGCGTGATCCGGAAATGGTTCGGCTCGGCGTCTTCCGGCACCGCATCGGCCGGGGTGAAATCCTCGACCAGCGAACGTAATCCGATCAGGTGACGGGCGTGGGCGTCCAGGGCGACGTCCTCGTCGGAGGCCGGAATCCACTGCCGGATCGAGCGCGCTTTGGCATCCGGGTCCAGGGCCACGACCACGGCCAGTCCGTGGGCCGCCAGTTCCGGTTCGCCGGAATGCGGATCGGTGGAGGTGACGTGCACGCTGATGTGCATACTGCGAGGTCCGGTGTGGATCAGCCGGGCCGTCGCCTCGACGGCGTGGCCGATGACGATCGGGCGGTAGAAGCGGATGCCGCCGAAGTACGAGGTGAGGACGTGCTGGCCGGCCCACTTCGCGCCGCAGACGTAGGCCGCTTCGTCGATCCACTGCATGGTGCGGCCGCCGTGGACCTTGCCGCCCCAGTTGATGTCGGAGGGGGCGGCGAGGAAGCGCAGGGTCGCGCTGGGCGCCGTCCCTTCGGCGGTGTAGCGCTGGGCGGCCATCGCGGCTTCGATTTCCTTACGGACGGCGATCCTGACCTTCGCCTGCCGGTGCCGCCGCAATTCCAGAGCCGTGGTCGGATTCCATTGCGGCACTTCGACGGTGCGGCGCTCGTCGTCGACGGCGACGAAGATGGTCAGGCACTGGGCGCTCTGGACCGGCTTCACGCGGGTCGGGTCGGCCGAATAGACGGTGACCAGGATGTGCATGCTGGTGCGGCCGGTATGGACCAGGTTGGCGTGCAGTTCGACCAACTCGCCGACCTCGATGGGACGGTCGAGGTGGATATTGCCGACGTAGGCGGTGACGCAGTAGTGACCGCTCCACCGGGCAGCGCCCGCGTAGGCGACCTTGTCGATCCATTCGAGAAGCTTGCCGCCGTCCACCGTGCCGACGATGCCGGCGTCGGCCGGCTTGACCAGGAAGCGGTGGATTACCTCGGCGCGAGATCCGGTCGAGTGGGCGGCGGGCGCGGTAGCGGTGAGTGTGTCGGACACAGCGACAATTCCGTTCGGGGGACGTGCGGTCGATTCGCTGACACCGTTGTCGTGGAGCACAGTAGAGGCCGCATGCCATACGGGCGAGTAACCGACTTCCCAGGCGAAACACGCCCCGACTGCACACGTCGGCCGCGCCGAGACCCGAACCACCCTCGATCGACGGAGCCCGGCGCGCGCAGTCTCAATACGGGTTCGCCGCCGCTTGCACCCGTCCGGAGTCGATGGCGCGCAACAGTTCTCGATGGTCGGCGGCGGTCTGGTCGGCATAGGTCAGGGCGAATTGCGTCATCGCCTTGTCGAAGGCCTCTCCCCCGCCGAGGTAGTCGGCGATCGCGATGCGGTCGCCCGAGCGAGCATGGGCGCGGGCCAGGGTGTGGCCGCAGATTCCGGCGTAGTCGCGCAGGGCGGCCTTCGACAGCTGTGTGATGTCCGCGCCGCCCTTCATATCGCGCAGCTGCCGGAAGTAGTAGTTCCGGTCGTAGGGGCCGGAGACCCAGCCGAGGAAGATGTCGCTGGAGGTCTGCAGCAGACGCTGGCCGTGGACGACGCGGTGGCCCTGGTGCTGGAAGCGGCTCGGCGCGAGATAGGGCTCGAGCACCGACTTTTCGGCTTCCTTCATCTGCAGGAACAGCGGGCCGCCGGTGTCGCTGTCGACGGTCAGGATCACGTAGCAGCGGGTGCCGACGCTGCCCACGCCGACCACCTTGTGCGCGTAGTCGACGATGCGGTAGCGATCGGCCAGCACCCGCCGTTCCTCGGGCAGCGACCGCCGGTAGGCGATGAACACCTCTTCGACGGTCTGCGCGTCGACGTAATCGACCGGTGTCAGCAGCGGCGGCCGATGCTGGATGCGCAGCGCGCCATCGGCGTCGATGTAGGTGAGTTTGCGCAGCGCGCCGAGGTTGGTGCGCTTGCGGGCCGCCTCGAAGGTGCGGTCGACGCCCTCGCGGAACTTGGGGCGGCTCACCATATTCGCCACCGTCTCCTCGTCCACCTGCTCGTACCAGACGTCGAGGGAGTCCATGCCGGCCAGACGCCGCATACATTCCCGGTAGGCCGTGGCGGCGGTGCGGGCGGCCGCGGTGGCTTCCTCGTCGGTGAAGCCCTTCTCCCTCGCCGCCACGGCCACACTCGCCACCAGCCGCTTGACATCCCATTCGAACGGGCCGGACAGGGTTTCGTCGAAATCGTTGAGGTCGAACACCAGTGACCGTTCCGGGGAGGCGAAGATGCCGAAATTCGACAGATGCGCGTCCCCGCACAGCTGGACGCTCAACCCGGTGTGCGGGATCGTGGCGAGGTCGGCGGCCATGATCGCGGGGGCGCCGCGCAAGAACGAGAACTGCCCGGCCGCCATCCGGGCGTAGCGAATCGGTACCAGCTCGGGCAGCCGGGTCGTCGCCTGCCGCTCCAGGATCGCGATCGGATCGCGATCGGGGGCGGGACGGAATTCGCCGAGCGACGAGCGGGGGACGGTGGCGCGCACCGCACGTCCCGTGGAGCGGGGTTCGCCGGAAACGGGTTCGGCCACGGTATTCGTCATCCACCAAGTTTTGCCCCGGAACGCGTTCGCGGCAACCATTCGGCGACCACCGTGATCCGCTTGCCGCCGACACGACTGTGCCGCCCTCCGCAGCACTGGTTCTGCGAAGGGCGGCACACCCCGCAGCTCATGCGTTGAGCGGAATCGCGATGACGACCTCCTGCTCGTTCTCCGGCAGGTAGTGCACCTGCACGATCCGCCCTACCTGCACATTCGAGACGCTCGTCGGCGGGAGGAACTTCTCCGCGTGGGTGCTGAAGGTGCTGCCGTCGGGCCGGGTGACCGCGAGACCGAGGTCGATTTTCGCGTAGCCGTTGCGGATTTCGCCGGGCACCGACAGCGACTGCACGACCGCCTGCGCGGCGACGCCGCGGCCGGCGATATCGAGCTTGGCCCGCGTGGTCACTCCCTTGCGGATCATCGATTCGTTCATCGCCTGCTGCGCCGAGGCGCTGTCGCCGGATCGGTCGACTTCCACCTTGTCGGTCCGTCCGGGCAGATAGCGCACCGGAAGCACGACGCCGGGGCGCAGCAGCGCCAGTTCGGCGAGGGGCACGATCATCTTGGCGGCCGAGTCGAAGATCTCCCCCCGGGCGCCCTCGACGCTGAACTCGATGCGCAGCTGCGGCTGATCGTTCACGCTGACCCCCGTCTCGCGAACCGACTTGACGGTTCCCAGTCCGAGCAGGCCATCGCGGAACTCCGCGCTGTTGCGGCCGGTGAGCGCCGACAGCACGCCCTCGCCGGTGAACACGAAGACCATCACCACCGTGGTGAACGCGATGATCGGCAGTGCCAGAAAACCGTTGAGCCAAGCGGCGAAACCCGGTTCCCACGGACTGCCGGCTCGATAGGTGAGCCCGTGCCAGAGGTAGACGCCGACCGCGAAGACCTCGAATGCGACGGCCCCGGCTCGTGCTGTGGTGCGCATGGCGGTTCCTCCCCTGCTCAGCCGTTGACGATGGTGGGGCAGGCGAAGGTGAGCTCGAACTTCGCGGTGGCGGGGCCGGCCATCGGGTTGGTCATATCCGGGGCGGCGACGCCCTCACCGGTGATCTTGTACGTCTTGCCGTCCTTGCTGACGGTGGCCGAGCCGCCGGGCTGGCCGTTGCCGAAGCCCACGGCATACGGCATACCGGAGGCGCCGCCCTTGCTGCCGCCGATGGCGACGGCCTGCACGGTGTCGCCGCCCGCGGTCAGCGTGGCGCTGACGGTCAGCCGGCCGTAGGTGGAGTTGGCGGCATCGTTCAGTGCCAGTGCGAGGGTTCCGGCGTGCTGGGCGCAGGTGGTGTCGAAGTTCGCGCTCAGCGCCTTGCCGTCGACGAGGGCCGCCGACTTACCGCCCGAGGGGGCCTGGGTCGCGGGCGCCGCGGTGGTCGATGCCGGGGCGGCGGTGCCGGAGTCGTCGCCGCAGGCGCCGAGGGCCAGAGTGAGACCGGCGGCGGCGAGGGTGGCGGCGGCGATCCGGATCTGCTTGGTACGCATGGTGTTCGTTCCTTCGTTCTCGGTGAGTCCGGCCCTGTGATCGGGCCGTTGTTCACAAAGTAGGAACGGTTCGCCGCCTACCGATCCCAGGTTTCGGGGCCCGGGCAGCGGCAGCGACGGTCGGTTAATCTGACCGAATGCGACGACCGCGCACCATGGTGCTCGACGAGGTGTGGCGCGGTATCGAGGGCGTCGAGGCGCTCAGCGGCGCCCAGGGTGGACCGTTGCGCCGCACCGTGAAACTGATCCTCGACCCGCTGGTGATCCGGCCTGTCCAGCACCCCGCCTGCGCCGGGCCGATACTCACCGCGGACGGCGCCACGCTGCTCGCGGCCCGCGTCCATGCCGCCGCCGATGTCCTGCGCGCGACCGCGGCCTGGTTCACCCTCCTCAAGCAGGTCCGACGGGCATTGCGCATCACCGACGGCAATCCGCAGGACCTGTACTTCCAGCGCTGTTTCGAACTGGCGACGGTGTCCGGGGCACCGGATCCGGTACGCGACCGGCCCACCGCCACAGCCACATTGCACGACATCCATCACCTCACGGCCGGGCGCACCACGCAGGCTTTGAAGGACCATCTCACCGATCGGTCCACGGCCGGCGAACTCGCGGCGCTGATCGATACCGCGTGGCGCCGGCGACCGCATTCCGCGCCCGCGATCGGCGACCACACCACCGCCCTCGCCGCACTACTCGATTCGTGCGCCACCGCCCGAGCCGACGACGCCGCCCGGGAACTGCGCACCCTGATCACGGAGCGAGCAGGGACGCACACAGGAATTGAGCTGTGGCACAACGCTTCCGGTGACTCTGCCCAGGAGCTGGGCCTGACCGTGCACCGCCTGCCGGTCGCCCCCGCGCTCGGCACCGGGGCATCGACCGCGACACTGGCGCTGCCGTTCGACCGCACCATCTACGAACGTGTCTTCACGGTGTTGCAAGCCTCCACCGAGCGCTCGGACCTCCCCACGATCCCGGAACTGGTGACCGAGGAGATCGCCCGGAGTTGCGCGCCGTGGGCGTTGCTCGACGAATCACTTCGGGTGACAGCGGCAGCGGGAGTGGCACTGGCACGGGGCCTGGCACCTGTCACCGGAACCCGTGGGTCGCCCGAGAGCGAGCCGGTGGCCTCGAGCGGCGGCGACATGGAGTCGAAAAATTCTGCACGCCAAGGTGTTTCTGTTCTGCGCGGCAGCACCGCCGCGCATCGGGCGATCAACGGGAGGTGGCGCCGCGAGGCGTATGTACTGCAGGCACGCCGCCTCGCCGTGCACGACACCGGGGAGCCGTCCGATCCGCTCGCCGTGATCGCGGCCGAGCTTCGCCGTCCCTGGCGTTCGTATCTGCGGCGGCTGTGGGTTCGCCTGCACGGGCGCGATGTTCGCGGCGCATCCATGTCACCGACCGCGCCGGAGACAGCCGAGCTGTGGGATCTGCTCGACGGGGTCGCACGCTCGGTCATCCTCGATCACCGCGCCCGGGTACGGAAGGCACTGACCGCCAATTCCTTTGCAGGCATGGACGATTCGCTGGAATCGAGGGCCGGATGATGCCCGAGACCGTATTCCTGCACAGTGACAACGAGGTCGTCGTCATCTCACCGGCCGGTGCTCCCACTGTCCACGACGCGATGCCCGGACTCGATACGCTGGTGCTCGAGGTGATCGGCGGTCATCTGTCGTGGGTTTTGCTGTCCGAGCAGACAGTTCCGGCGGCGGTGCTGCACGATCCGGATGCCGCACAGGAGTGGCTGTGGGCCGTGTACGGCGAACCGGTGGCGCTCGCTGTCGCCGACGGCCGGTCGGGAGAGCTGCTCGCGACGCCCGCCCGTCCCGAATTGGCCGAGGCCGCAAGGCAACTCGGCTATGCGCATTGGGCCGCGCACTGGTGGCCCGCCTCCACCATCGACGGCATTCCCGCGCTCGATTCCGAGGTGCTCGGCGGGGACCTCGCGTCTCTCACCGAAGTCTGCGAATCGATCGTCGACGGGGCCGATGCACAACCGTCGCCGGTGGCTCCCTCGTTCGATGCGACTGCGGCGCGCCGGCAGGACTATGCCTTGGCGGCCGGTCCCGCCGGCCCCGGGCGCACCGGATTGGTGCTGGCGACCGGCACCTCGGGCTGGGATTGGCGCCGGTGTCCCCCGGGCGTGCTGGATGCCTCGGAATTCGCCGTCTCGTGGCGTCTGACCAGAGAGTCCGGCAGTACGACGGTCGAGGTGCGCGCGGCGGCGGCGCCGGACCTCGATGCCGCTCTGCCCGGGCATCTATGGCCCCGGGCTCGCGTGGTGACCACCGCCGCGCCGACAGATTTCGGGCTGCAGCCGAACGGTGATACCTGGATCGGTGGGGCGCCCATCGACGCGGACAATGTTGTGCGCGTGGATATCTACGTGCCCGGCGTCGGGCCTGCCATCGGCGCGACGGACAGTGGGTACGGCCCGGCACAGCGGCAGCGGATCAGGGAATTCGTCGTGGCGCGATTGCGCTCGCCCGATCGGTCCGAGCTGCTGCTCGAGGCCGAGCGCGTGGCCGCGGCATCGGATACGGACTTCTGATGGCCGACACTCCCCCGCCCGGCCTCGAACTGCTCCACGAGGGCGCCGCGGCCTACGCCCGCGGCGAGGTCACCGAGGCCCTGCGGATATTCGAGCACGCCGCACACACCACCACCGGCGGCGTCCGGGTCAGCGCTCTGGTCAATGCGGCGAGTATGCGCGACGAACTCGGCGACCACGCCGGCGCCATCACCGGATTCCGCGCCGCGCTCACCGAAATCCCCGGCGACGCGACGGAAAAGCGCGCATCCACGCTCGTCAACTATTCGCAGGCACTGCAGCACGTGGGTGATCTCGACGCCGCGCACACGGCGTTGGAACAGGCGCGCGACCTCCTCACCGGCCACAGCGAACTGTCGACGTTGCAGGTGTCGTGCATGGTCTCGCTCACCGCCGTCGCGATGCATCGCAGTCAGTGGGCGCGGGCGATCGAGCTGGCCACCGAATCACTCGAGTTCGCCACGCGCTTCGCGCCGCAGCTGCGCGGCTACCCGCTCGGCAATCTCGCGGCCGCCCACTTCGAATCCGGTCGCGGCGAGCTCGGCCTCGACTTCGCCCACCAGGCCCTCGCCGCATTCGAGGCAGCCGGCGACGGGAACGCGGCGGCCGAATCCCGGCAGACGCTCGCGATGATGTACGCCCGGCTGGGCCGCCCCGACGACGCCGAGCCGCATCTTCGTGCCGCCCAGCAGTATGTCGAACGGGCCGGCCTCGGCTACCGCGCCGGACTGGGGCTGCAGCTGATGGGCTATCTCGCCGAACGGCACGGCGACCTCGATCACGTCGAACAGCTGTATCGCCGGGCGCTGACATCGTTCGAGCGATTCGGGGCCGCGCTCGAAACCGCCGGCGTTCGAATCCGTTTGGCGACATTGGATTTCGCGCACGGCCGAGTCGATGAGGGACAAGCACAGCTCGCGGCCGCGTACGAGATCTACGCCGTGCGCGGGCTCGGCCTGCAGTGCGCGCGGGTCGACTACTGGCATGCCGCGCTGTGGGAATCGCTCATCGGCGACATGGTCACGCCGCCGCCCGCGGAGGTACTCGCCCTCGCTCGGGATCTGGCCGTCACCTCCGCCATCGCCATCGACGCGGTGCGCTACAGCTTCACCAACGGAACCCAGCGGGAGCGGTGGAATCGTGAGATGGCCGCGCCCGCCGTGCGGCTGGCGTTCCGCTTCGCCTACCTGTGCGGTAATGGCGAGCTGATCGCCGATCTGGTCGAAACCGTATGCGCTGGAACTTCTTTCGACAGCCATACCGCCGCCGACAGCGGACCGCCGCGGCTTCCGTTCGACCCGATACCGGCACCCGGCGACGCACTCGACAGTCCCGGCGCCGGTTCCCTGCAGCTAGGCTCGGCGCTGGCCCAGGTTGCCGCCGCGGCCGGGTTGCCCGTTGCGCCACCGCCACGGCTGTCGGTGTCCCCGGATGGTCACATCGCCTTGGACACCTACCTCACCGCCGCCGAACACCGGTACGGCCGGACCGTCCGGGAAGATCGGGTCCTGGCGATATGAACGAGGCACCCGGTGCGCGACCGACGGTGATCGTGCGGATGGCCGATGCGGGCGATCTGTACATGTCCTGGCGCTGGCTCGGGGATACCGCGAGCGCGGGTGTGGCCATGCTGCCCGGCGCGGACATCGACGTCGCGGTGCGCCGGCTCGCGGCGGCGCTGCCCGATCCGGCCCGTCCCGGCGGACTCGAACAAGCCCTCACCACTGGCGCTTTCGCTGATCGTGAATCGGAATACGCACTGGCGCAGGCACTCAGCCGTGCGTTGCTTCCACAGGCGCTCGCGATCCAACTGCACGACCTGCTCGTGCGCGGAATTCGCCCGCATATCCGGCTGCAGCCGTCACCGCGGGTCGCGCAGGTGCCGTGGGAGATCATCGCGCCCGATCCGGCCCTGCGGCTGATCGATATCGCGGATCTCGGCCTGCTCGCACCGGCGAGCATCGTCCACGCGCCCGGCCGCACCGCGCGCCGATGGGCCGACGACCGCGATATGCCGGTGGTCGCGGTGCTCGATCCGCGCGTGCCCGGATTCCGGGCCGATTCCGAGCTCGGTTCGGTGCTCGGGCGGATGAATTCCAGCTCGCCACTCACCGAGCGGGTATCCGAATATGTTGCGCGACAGCGATTTCGACCGCTGACCGACGACCCGCTGCACGCCTTCCGGCGCACCGATCTCGACCGGGCCCGCCTGAGCGCGCTACTGCGGGACGGGGCCGCCCGGCTGGTCTACGTCGGCCATGTCACCGCCGAACGTCCGGAATCCGGTCTGAGCGAGAACGCCGGACTGCACCTCGCCTGCACCGCCGACACCACCGGTTTCGCCCGGCCGCTGCGCACGCATCGCCCGCTGTCGGCCAAGGATCTGCTGCTGGGTACTCATACGCTCGAGCCCGAACCCGTTGCGGGACCGCAACTCTGGCCTATCCCGAGCCGAGTCGCGCTGATCGCGTGCGAAAGCGGCGGCGACCTGCGCTTCACCGAGGCACTGGGCTTGGTCGCCGCGATGATCCACGGCGGCGCCGAACTGGTCACCGCCACCCGCTGGCCGCTGCCGACCGACCTGGCGTTCCAGCGGTTCGCGGGCGCCACCGCGACGCCGCTGCAGGATGTCATCTGCGCGGTCGACGAGGCGCACGAACAGGCCGAACCGGTTGCCGCCCTGGCGAATTGGCAGCGGGAGCGGCTCACCGCCTGGCGCGAGACCGGCGCCGTCGAGGAGTCACCGGTGTTGTGGGCGGCAGTGGCCACCGTGGACGCCGAGCGCTAGCAGCGACCGCCGAGACAGCACCGGGAACCGGCGCGGGCGAGCGGCCCTGCATACACGACGACCCGCCGGACACACTGCCCAGCGGGTCGTTCGGGTGTGAAACCTTACGCGGTTTCGGTGATCGGCCGGTCGACCCAGCTCATCAGGTCGCGCAGCTTCTTGCCGGTGACCTCGATCGGGTGCTCGGCGTTCTGCTTGCGCAGGCTCTCGAGCTCCTTGTTGCCGCCCTCGACGTTGGCGACCAGGCGCTTGACGAAGGTGCCGTCCTGGATGTCCTTCAGGATCGCCTTCATGCGCTCCTTGGTGTCGGCGTCGATGACCCGCGGGCCCGACAGGTAGCCACCGAACTCGGCGGTGTCGGAGACCGAGTAGTTCATGCGGGCGATGCCGCCCTCGTACATCAGGTCGACGATCAGCTTCAGCTCGTGCAGCACCTCGAAGTAGGCCATCTCCGGCGCGTAGCCGGCCTCGACCATAACCTCGAAACCGGTCTTGACCAGCTCTTCGGTACCACCGCAGAGGACAGCCTGCTCACCGAACAGGTCGGTCTCGGTCTCCTCCTTGAAGGTGGTCTTGATGACGCCGGCGCGGGTGCCGCCGATGCCCTTGGCGTAGGACAGCGCCAGGGCCTGGCCCTCACCCTTCGGGTCCTGGTCGATGGCGATCAGGGCCGGAACGCCCTTGCCGTCGACGAACTGGCGGCGCACCAGGTGGCCGGGGCCCTTGGGGGCGACCATGCCGATGGTGACGTTGGCCGGAGGCTTGATCAGGCCGAAGTGGATGTTGAGGCCGTGGCCGAAGAACAGGGCGTCGCCGTCCTTCAGGTTCGGCTCGATGTCCTCGGTGAAGATCTTGGCCTGCGCGGTGTCGGGGGCGAGCAGCATGATGACGTCCGCCCACTCCGAGACCTCGGCGGGGGTGCCGACGGTCAGGCCGGCCTCTTCGGCCTTGGCCCGCGACTTGGAGCCTTCCTTGAGGCCGATGCGCACCTCGACGCCGGAGTCACGCAGGCTCAGCGAGTGTGCGTGGCCCTGGGAGCCGTAGCCGATCACGGCGACCTTGCGGCCCTGGATGATCGACAGGTCGGCGTCGTCGTCGTAGAACATCTCGACTGCCACTGTGGTTGTGTCCCTTCGTTGATTCTTCTGAATAAGTGTTAGCGGGTCGCGGTGATGGACTTCGGCCCGCGGCCGACGGCCACCACGCCGGACTGCACGATCTCACGGATGCCGTACGGCTCCAGCATCCGCAGCAGCGCCTCGAGCTTGGACCGGGTGCCGGTCGCCTCGATGGTCAGCGCGTCGGGCGACACGTCGATGACCTTAGCCCGGAACAGGTTGGCCGATTCGATCACCTGGGTGCGCACGCTGGCATCGGCACGCACCTTCACCAGGATCAGCTCGCGGGCGACCGAGGCGTCGGCGTCCTGCTCCACGATCTTGATGACGTTCACCAACTTGTTGAGCTGCTTGGTCACCTGTTCCAGCGGCAGATCCTCCACGGTGACGACGATGGTCATCCGCGAGATGTCCGGAACTTCGGTGCCACCCACGGCCAGGGATTCGATATTGAATCCACGCCGGGAGAACAGACTCGCCACCCGGGCCAGCACGCCGGGTTTGTCCTCCACCAGCACGCTGAGGGTATGGGTCGTGCTCACAGGTTGGTCTCCTTCTGCGAGGCCCGTTCGTGCGCCGCCAGGGTCGCCTTGTCGTGGGACATGGCCTCATGGATGACGGCCGGCTCGGAGGCCTGCTCGTCCTCGTCGAACAGCGGGCGAATGCCGCGCGCTGCCATGATCTCGTCGTTGGAGGTTCCGGCGGCGACCATCGGCCACACCTGCGCGTCCTTGCCGACGATGAAGTCGATCACCACGGGACGGTCGTTGATCGACTGCGCCTCGCGGATCGCGGCCTCGACGTCCTCTTCCTTCTCCACCCGGATGCCGTGGCAGCCCAGCGCTTCGGCGAGCTTCACGAAATCGGGGATGCGCAGGGTGTGGGTGCCCAGGTCGGTGTTGGAGTAGCGCTTCTCGTAGAACAGGGTCTGCCACTGCCGGACCATGCCCAGGTTGCCGTTGTTGATCAGCGCGACCTTGATCGGCACGCCCTCGACGGCACAGGTCGCGAGCTCCTGGTTGGTCATCTGGAAGCAGCCGTCACCGTCGACCGCCCACACCTCTTTGTCCGGCGCGCCCATCTTGGCGCCCATCGCCGCGGGCACGGCGTAGCCCATGGTGCCCAGACCACCGGAGTTCAGCCAGGTGCGCGGCTTCTCGTACTTGACGAACTGCGCGGCCCACATCTGGTGCTGGCCGACACCGGCCACATAGATGGCATCGGGTCCGGCCAGGCGGCCCAGGGTCTCGATGACGTACTCCGGCGACAGCGAGCCGTCGGAGGTGGGGCCGTAGCCGAGCGGGTACTGCTTGCGCACACCGTCGAGGTAGGTCCACCAGGACTCCAGGTCCAGCAGCGGCGCCTCGGCGTTGGTGAAGGCCGGATCGGACTTCAGGGTCTCGATCAGTTCGGTGATGACCTCGCGGCAGTCACCCACGATCGGCACATCCGCGTGGCGGTTCTTGCCGATCTCGGCCGGGTCGATATCGGCGTGGATCACCTTCGCGTGTGGGGCGAAGGAGTCCAGCTGGCCGGTGACGCGGTCGTCGAAGCGGGCGCCCAGCGTGATCAGCAGGTCCGACTTCTGCAGGGCCGCAACGGCTCCCACGGTGCCGTGCATACCGGGCATACCCATGTTGAGGGTGTGGCTGTCGGGGAACGCGCCGCGCGCCATCAGGGTGGTGACCACCGGGATGCCGGTGAGCTCGGCCAGTTCCAGCAGCTCGGGCGAGGCATCGGCCTTGATCACGCCGCCGCCGACGTAGAGCACGGGCGCCTTGGCCTCGGCGATCATCCGCGCGGCCTCACGCACCTGCTTGCCGTGCGGCTTGGTCACCGGACGGTAGCCGGGCAGCCGCATCTCCGGCGGCCAACTGAAGGTGGTCTGCGCCTGCAGGACATCCTTCGGGATGTCGACCAGCACCGCGCCCGGACGGCCCGACGAGGCCAGGTGGAACGCCTCGGCGATGATGCGCGGGATGTCGATGGCGTCGTTGACCAGGAAGTTGTGCTTGGTGCACGCCATGGTGATGCCGGAGATGTCGGCTTCCTGGAAGGCGTCGGTACCGATCAGGCCGCGGCCGACCTGTCCGGTGATCGCCACCAGCGGCACGGAATCCATCTGCGCGTCCGCGATCGGGGTGACGAGGTTGGTCGCACCCGGACCGGATGTGGCCATACACACACCGACCTTGCCGGTGGCCTGGGCATAACCGGTCGCCGCGTGACCGGCGCCCTGCTCGTGGCGGACCAGGACGTGACGCACGCGGGTGGAGTCGAAGAGCGGATCGTAGACGGGGAGAATCGCACCACCCGGAATGCCGAATACCGTGTCGACGCCGAGCTCCTCGAGGGAGCGGACGACGGACTGGGCGCCGGTCACCTTCTCGGGCGGGACCTGGCGGCGGTTTCCGATCGCGGCGGCAGCCGCGGGGGTCGGCTGGGAGGCCGAAGGCGCTGGCCTGCGGGCCGAGGGCCCGGGCCGTGCAGTTGGTGCGCTCACCGTCTTTTTCCTTACTGCTTGTCGTTCACCGCTTCGCTGTCACGCGGCGCCTGCGCGGCGCTCGAGCGATCTTCGAAGCCATGAACACAACTTGTCCGAACACAAAAAAGCCCCCGTCAGCCGATGGCTGAGCGAGGGTGGCGCGTCGCAGTTGCGAGCTGACGTAGTCGACCTCGAGTCGTCAGGCTCAGCGCTGGACGCGCCGGCCGATTACGAGAAGCTCGTTTCGATTCACGCGCTCGACGGTATGCGCGCGAGAGTCGATGAGTCAAATTACTTGACGTGCGGTGTCTCATTATGTGAGACGGGGCGGTTCGAGTGTCGCTTCACCATGATGCGAGGATGGGGGTGTGTCATCGCCGCAGCAGTCCGTGCCACCAGCTCAATCGTCCCACACCGCCGAGGGCGGAACCGATACGGGGCGTGTGATCCGTATCCCCCGGCTCGCGCACCTCGGGGTGTTCATTCTGCTGTTCTGCGCGGCGTTCCCGTTCTTCGGCTGGCCCGCGGTGCTGTGGATCCTGTTTCTCATCCCGGCCGCGGTCGCGTGGTGGGTGGAGCGGTCCCGCACCACGGTATCGGCGAGCGGACTCGACCTGCGCACGACCTTCGGCTCCCGGCACCTCGACTGGTCGCAGATCCAGGGACTGCGGATCCCCAAGCGCGGCTGGGTGCGAGCGCATCTGAGCGACGACTCCGAGGTGGCCCTGCCGGCGGTGAGCTACGACCGGCTGAAGGATCTGGTCGCGGCATCGGACGGGCGGATTCCGGATCCGTTCGCCCGGCCGGAGAAGAGCGCGGCGGACACGGAGGAGACGAGCGGCCAGAGCACCGGCGAGGCCACCGAATCCGGTGCCGCGGACAGCTCGTCGACCGAAGCCGCTGACAAGCCGGACACCTCCACGGAGGACTGAGCGGCCTCTCCCTCGAGTGGGATGTTTCACACTCTCCCGCCAACGTCGAACTCCGGGAACAAATCCGCGCTTTCGCGATGCTGCCCTGACTACGTCCCCACTCGGGGCGCAGTCGCCGCGATCATCGCGTCGCGGTGCGGGTCCGTGGTCGAGACCCCACCCGGTGACGGCCGCTCGGACCGGCTCGACGTGCGTCGTGCTGCCGCGCCACCCCGCGGCCGCACGACCACCCGCCTCCGGTGAGCACGCTCCGGTGGCGGGAGTAACGTTGAAGCGCCGAACAGACACTCTGCTCTTGCGAACAGGCACCTCTGCCGACGACACCACTCGCCGAAGAGACGCTCCGCACGGCGGCCGACCAGCCCTCGGCCCCGGCCCCGGCGACCCACCGGACGATGAGCACCGACGAGCAGAGCCCTGCCCGAGTAGAGCCGCTCCGGCCACCGCGCCGACCACCGAGGACCGAATTCATGCCACCGCTTCGCTCACGCACCACCACCGCCGGACGCAATGCCGCAGGCGCACGCGCACTCTGGCGGGCCACCGGCCTGACCGACTCCGATTTCGGTAAGCCGATCGTCGCGATCGCGAACTCCTACACCCAATTCGTGCCCGGCCACGTGCATCTGAAGGATGTCGGCGAGATCGTCGCCGACGCGGTGCGCGCCGCCGGTGGTGTGCCGCGCGAATTCCACACCATCGCCGTCGACGACGGGATCGCGATGGGTCACGGCGGCATGCTCTACTCGCTGCCCAGCCGCGAAATCATCGCGGACTCGGTCGAATACATGGTCAACGCGCACACCGCCGACGCGCTGGTGTGTATCTCCAACTGCGACAAGATCACTCCCGGCATGCTGAACGCCGCCATGCGGCTCGACATCCCGACCGTGTTCGTCTCCGGCGGTCCGATGGAGGCAGGCAAGGCCGTGGTCGTCGGCGGTGTGGCGCAGGCGCCCACCGATCTGATCACCGCGATCGCCGCCAGCGCCTCCACCGAGGTCAGCGACGAGGGGCTGAGCGAGGTCGAGCGCAGCGCCTGCCCGACCTGCGGTTCCTGTTCCGGCATGTTCACCGCGAACTCGATGAACTGCCTCACCGAGGCATTGGGCCTGGCACTGCCCGGCAACGGCTCCACCCTCGCCACCCACGCGGCGCGGCGCGCGCTGTTCGAGCGGGCAGGCCGCACCGTCGTCGAGATCGCCAACCGCTGGTACCGCGACGACGACGAATCCGTCCTGCCGCGAAACGTGGCCAATGCCAAGGCCTTCCGCAACGCGATGGCCCTCGACGTCGCGATGGGCGGTTCCACCAACACGGTGCTGCACACCCTGGCCGCCGCCCAGGAGGGCGAGATCGATTTCGACCTCGCCACCATCGACGAGATCTCGCGCCGGGTGCCCTGCCTGTCGAAGGTCTCCCCCAACTCCGACTACCACATGGAAGATGTGCACCGCGCCGGCGGCATTCCCGCCATCCTGGGCGAACTGCGCCGCGGCGGACTGCTGGAAACCGATGTGACCACCGTGCACACCGCCTCCTTCGACGAGTGGCTCGACACCTGGGACATCCGCTCCGGCAAGGCTTCCGACGAAGCGATCGAACTGTTCCACGCCGCGCCCGGCGGAGTGCGGACCACTGTGCCGTTCTCCACCGAGAACCGCTGGTCCTCGCTGGACACCGATGCCGAGGACGGGTGCATTCGCGATATCGCGCACGCCTACACCGTCGAGGGCGGGCTGTGCGTCCTGCGGGGCAATATCGCCCTCGACGGCGCCATCCTGAAAACCGCCGGTATCGACGAGGACCTGTTCACCTTCGAAGGACCGGCCGTGGTGCTGGAATCCCAGGAAGACGCGGTCTCGGCGATCCTGGGCAAACAGATCACCCCCGGCGACGTCGTCGTGATCCGATACGGCGGCCCCGCCGGCGGCCCCGGTATGCAGGAGATGCTGCATCCCACCTCGTTCCTCAAGGGCCTCGGCCTGGGCAAGGTGTGCGCGCTGATCACCGACGGCCGCTTCTCCGGCGGCACCTCCGGCCTGTCCATCGGGCACATCTCCCCCGAGGCGGCCAGCGGCGGCGCCATCGGCCTGATCGAGAACGGCGACCGCATCCGCATCGACGTGCACACCCGCGCGCTCGAACTGCTGGTCGACGACGAGGTCCTCGCAGAGCGGCGCGCCAAGATGGAGGCGCAGGAGCGGCCGTGGCAGCCGGTCCAGCGTGATCGGCCGATCACCACCGCGCTGCGTGCGTACGCCGCACTGGCAACCTCCGCCGACAAGGGCGCCGTGCGCCGCGTGCCGTGACCGCCTCTCCGGGCCTCTGCGTGCCGTTGGGCGCGCGGAGGGTTGGGCGTCGGTCTTACGTCAGGTGATCGGCTGAGTTCTGGGCGTACCCGGTGAGTTACCCATGTGCGTACGAGATCAGTTGTCGCCTCAGATGAAAGATCAGGACACCTATACGAAAGGCCGCTCCTCTGTCGCGGGGGCGGCCTTTCTGTCTGATGTGGGGGTGTGGGTAGCTGTCGAGTGCGCGAAACGGCCGCTCCCCAACGGAGCGGCCGTTTCCGTTCGAACGTCAACGGGGCGCGGAGTTATCTGCGCAGGTGGTGGCTCACGTCGCCGATGAGATCCATGGTGACCGCGCGTTGCGCGAATGCCCACTGTCCGGCGGGGCGGTGGAAGCGGTCGTCGTAGCGGCCGCTGACGATGGGTTGCAGCGGTAGGTCGGGGGTGGCCTGCAGGACGGTGAAGTAGGACCTGCCGGTCGCGGTGTCCTCGGCCTCGTCGACCTCGATCACCAGGTTGGTGACCAGGTGTTTCGTGCGAGGAGTGCCGTCGTCGTAGCGGATCACGGTGCCGGACAACATCTTTTCCACGGCGGCACTGCCCTCGATCATTCCGGCGCTGGACCCGAAGGAGCCCGTGGCGAACAGGGCGCCGACACCTGCGAAATCGCCCTGGTCGACCAGGAGGGCGTAGTCGGCGATCAGGCGTTCGATCGCTCGGTAACTCGGTATTGCGGAATCAGGCACGGTTCAGAAGATTCCCACGAACGGGTTGCCGCCGTGCAGGAAAATCCACCCAGCGGCCGCTGCGCCGAGCGCCAGGACCAGGCAGACGAACGAACCCCACGACGGGCGGACGGCCCAGCCGCGGTTGCGGTCGAACGACAGGCGGCCGGGGCCGGTGAGGATCAGCGATGCCGCCGCGCCGGCGAGGATCGACTCCAATTCGACCGGGCGGTACTGGAAGTCGGGAGCCATGCCCTGCTTCCACAGCCACGCGGTCGAGATCGACGCCAGGACGGCACCGGCCGCGAGCGGAGTGGCCAAACCGAGGATGATCAGCGCGCCGCCACCGACCTCGGACACGGTGAGCATCGCGGTGGACAGCTCGATGTGCTTCCAGCCGCCCTGCTCGAGCATGTGCCGGGTGCCGTCCAGACCGGGGCCGTGGAACCAGCCCGCCAGCTTCTGCAGGCCGTGGTAGAGGAAGGTGAGGCCGACGGTCAGGCGCAGGCCCAGCAGACCCAGATCCAGTGTGCCGCGGCGGTATTCGCGCGGGCGGCGCAGCCGCTCGGTTTCGCCGTTGGCCCGCGCGGGCGGGATCGTGGCGAAGGCGTAGGTGGGCGCTTCCGAGGCGGCCGGCTCGGCGCCGGGCGGCACGGTGTCAGGATGCTCGGTGCCGGGGTGCTCAGTGCCGGCATGTTCGGTACCGGGGTGCTCGGTGCCGGGATGCGCTGCGCTCGCGGCGGTAGCTCCGGCGGCTGCGGCGCCCGTGGGCTGCGTCCTCTTCGTGGCGCCCGTGTGCTCGGCACCCGCGGACGGTACGTCCGGGTCCAGGCCGAGATCGTCCTCGGTCCGCGGAACATCCTTGCCCACCGCGGGTTTCACCGAGGGGAATTCGCCGGTCGGATTGTCGTAGGGGCTGCCCGCCGTCGGTCCGGAGCCCGACGGCCGCCCCGACGGCTGATTCGATTCCGGTGTTTGATTCGGCTTGTCCGTCACGGGCACAGAGTATGACGCCAAACGCGTGGGCGCGTGGTCTGTTCCCGGCGTGTCAGCCCCGCCCGGCCGGTTCCGCGGCGCGCCTCGCCAGCACGAACCGTAGCCGCCGGGACAGCCCGCGCGGTGTGGTCCGGACCCCTGCGAGCGCGCGCGGCGGTATTTCCGTAACGTTTGGGCAATGAGTGTGGTTGTCGTCGGCCGTGTCGCGTCGATCCTCGCCGTCACCGCCGGCCTGGTGGTCGGCTGTGCTCGCTTCGACGATTCCGCGTCCAAACCGTTCACTCCCGCGCCCACCATCGAACCCGAGGGGCAGGGCCCGACCAGCGAACCGAAGACTCCGCCGCCGACCGGGCAGCGTCCCACCGGGCCGTGTATCGATCCCGATCCCGCGGTCGTGGTGTCGTGCCTGGACACCACCGGCGGGCTGACGGTCCTGCCGGACGGGCAGCAGGCGCTGGTCACCGAACGCACCACCGGCCGCATCCTGAAGGTCACCGCCGTCGATCCGAGCCAGGCGCCACCGCAGCCGCTCGAGGTCACCCGCGTCGATGTCGACGCGGCCGGCGACGGCGGGCTCAGCGATGTCGCGCTCTCACCTAGCTACGGCGAGGACGGCCTGGTCTACGCCTACATCACCACCGCCTCGGACAATCGCGTCGTCCGTATCGGCGCGGGCGGCGATCCGAAGCCGATTCTCACCGGAATTCCCAAGGGCGCCAACGGAAACCACGGCTCGCTCGCTTTCGTCTCACCGACCAAACTGGCGGTGCTGACCGGCGACGCCGGCAATCCGGGTGCGGCGAACGACCCCGGATCGCTGGCGGGCAAATTGCTCGAGATCGACGATCCGGCGCCGGGTAACGCGAATCCGAAGGTGGTCGCGTCCGGCATCGGCACCGCGGGCGGGGTGTGCCCCGACCACAAGGACACCATCTGGTTCACCGACCGCACCGCCACCGAGGACCGGCTGCAGCGACTGGGACCCGACGGCGCCGTCGCCACGGCGTGGACCTGGCCGGACAAGCCGGGTGCGGGCGGCTGCGCGGCCGCCGTGGACGGCGTGGCGATCTCGATGTCGGGCGCCAAGGCGCTGGCCTTCGCCGACGCCGATCCGACCACGCACGCGGTGACCACCGCCCCGACGATGGTGGCGCAGGACAAATACGGCTCGCTCGGGGGCGCCGCGCTGGGCGGCGACGGCAACGTCTGGGTGGGTACGGTCAACAAACCCGCCGCCGCGGGACCGCTGGACGACCGCATCGTGCGCATCCCACCGCCCAAGGGCGGCGCGGGCAGCGGACCGGACTAGGCGCACACAGACGAATGCCCGGCCCCACCGGACCGGGCATTCGACACCGTCACACTCAGGCAGCGCCGCAGGCGGCGAGCACCAGTTCGCGGACGCGGGCGGCGTCGGCCTGGCCCCGGGTGGCCTTCATGACGTCGCCGACGATCTTGCCGGCGGCCTGGACCTTGCCGGAGCGGATCTTGTCGGCGATGTCCGGGTTGGCGGCCAGGGCCTTGTCGACCTCGGTCTGGAGGGCGGAGTCGTCGGACACCATGCCCAGCCCTTTGGCCTCGACGATCTGTCCCGGATCGCCCTCACCGGCCAGCACGAAGTCGACGACCTGGCGGGCCACCTTGGAGTTGATGGTCTTGGCGTCGACCAGCGCGACCACCTCGGCGACCTGCTTCGGCGTGATCGGCAGATCCTCGAGCGCCACCTCGCGCTCCTTGGCCTGCTCGGTGAGGTAGTTGACCCACCAGGCGCGGGCGGCGTCGACCGTGGTGCCCGCGTCGACGGTGGCGATGATCAGATCCAGCGCACCGGCGTTGATCAGATCGCGGAACACCTCGTCGGACAGACCCCATTCGGCCTGGATGCGGGCGCGGCGCAGCCACGGGTATTCGGGGATGGTGCCGCGCAACTTCTCGACCCAGTCGGCGTCCGGCGCGATCGGCTCGAGGTCCGGCTCCGGGAAGTAGCGGTAATCCTCGGCGGTTTCCTTGACGCGGCCCGGGGAGGTGGAGCCGTCGCCCTCGTGGAAGTGGCGGGTCTCCTGGATCACGGTGCCGCCGGAGCTGAGCACCGCGCCCTGGCGGCGCATCTCGTAGCGCACCGCGACCTCGACGCTACGCAGCGAGTTCACGTTCTTGGTCTCGGTGCGCGTGCCGAATACCTCGGCGCCCTTGGCCATCAGCGACACGTTGGCGTCGCAGCGCAGCGAACCCTGCTCCATCTTGACGTCGGAGACGTCGAGCGCCTTCAGCAGATCGCGCAGTGCGGTGACGTAGGCGCGGGCCACCTCGGGGGCGCGTTCACCGGCGCCGGTGATCGGCTTGGTGACGATCTCGATCAGCGGCACGCCGGCCCGGTTGTAGTCGAGCAGCGAATGACTCGCGCCGTGGATACGGCCGGTGGCGCCGCCCACGTGCAGGGACTTACCGGTGTCCTCCTCCATGTGGGCACGTTCGATGTCGACCCGGAAGACCGAGCCGTCGTCGAGCACCACATCCAGGTAGCCGTCGGTGGCGATCGGCTCGTCGTACTGACTGATCTGGTAGTTCTTCGGCTGATCCGGGTAGAAGTAGTTCTTGCGCGCGAACCGGCCCCACGGCGTGATCGAGCAGTTCAGCGCCAGGCCGATGCGGATCGCCGACTCGACGGCCTGCTGGTTGACCACCGGCAGCGAACCCGGCAGACCGAGACAGACCGGGCAGACCTGGGTGTTCGGCTCGGCACCGAAGGCCGTCGGGCACCCGCAGAACATCTTGGTTTCGGTGCCCAGTTCGACGTGCACCTCCATGCCCAGCACCGGCTCGTACCGGTCGATGACGTCGGCATAGTCCATCAAGTCCACCGTGGGTGCAGTCATGTCCATCAGTTTATGTAAGGGTGCCGACGACGCTGCGCCGACCCGGAATCGGAGCAGTCCCACGCGCCCGGCCGCGTGGGACTTCCCCTCCTGACACGATCAGTCGACGGCGATGGCCTCGACGATCGGCATGCGGGCCGCGCGCAGCGACGGCGGAATCGAGCCGAGCAGGGCCAGGACCAGCGCGGCGACGGCGTAGACCAGCAGCATCGGGCTCGGGCGGTACACCACGTCGATGGTCATCGCGTGACCCATCGCCACGGTGGCCAGATACTGCACGGCCGCGCCGGTCACCAAACCCAATGCGGCACCGGCCAATCCGATACCCGCGGCCTCGGTCAGCACCGTGCGCAACAGGAATCGGCGGCTGGTGCCCATGGCGCGCAGCACGCCGAGTTCGCGGCGGCGTTCCAGGACCGACAGCATCAGCGTATTCAGCAGCGCCGCGGTCGAAACCAGCACCACGATCCACAGAATCGAACCGGACAGCGACGTACCCTGCTGCACCCCTCGAGATACCGCCGCGAGCGCCTGAGCGCCGGTGTCCACGTGCAGGGCGGGCGGCACCACCGCGCGGATCGCGTCGATCACCTGGGCTTTGTCGACGCCGGGCGCGAAGTTGACGCCGAGGATCGTCTCTCCCGGGCGGTCGTACCACTGCCGCAGGACGTCCAGATCCATGAGCACGATGCCCGACAGCGCCGAGAAGTACGGGATCACCCGCAGGACCCGCACGGAATGGACGCCCGTCGGCGTGGGCAGCTCGAGCTGCGCGCCCTCGCCGACATCCAGCGAGCGCGCCACGTCGCGCGAGAGCACGACGCCCTCGCCGGTCGACATCCGTTGCGACACATCGGGTCCCAGATCGGCGAGGACCGACGACCGGATATTGGGCTGATAGGCCTGCAGCATCACCCGATCGCTGCCGACGGTGGCGAAGGCCATCTGCGCCGACCCCACGTCGGCGACGCCGGGAACCCGGCGCACGGTTTCCTTCAGATCCGGCGGAAGGATCGGCCCCGTGGGGAATTCGGCCAGCGAGGTGGGGCTGATGTAGGCGTCGCGGCGACCCAGATCGGAGAACGAGTCCGTGGCCGAATCGACCAGATTGCTCGACGCCCCGCCCATCGCGACGGTCGCGGTGACGCCGATCATCACCGTCATCGCCGTGGCCCACACGCGTCGCGGAGCTCGTTCGATGGTGGTGGCTCCCAGGGCTCCGGGCGCGCCGAAGATCCGGGCGACCCCGGCCGCCAGGCGCACGATCGGCCCCATCGCGGCGAAACACAGGCCGACCGCGCCCGCGATGGACAGCGAGATCGCGGCGAGCGAGGCCCGGCCCAGATCGGCGCGCGCGATGACGATGGCGCCGCCGACCATGGCCAGGCCACCCACCAGCGCACCCCAGCGCAACCACGGCCCGACCGAATCGGCCTTCGACACCCCCACCGGCGCCAGCGCCTCGATGGGCTGAACCTTGTAGACCTGGCGGGCGGCGATCGACGCGGCGGCGACGCTGGCCAGCACGCAGGCCGCGATCGCGAACGGAATCGCGTAGCCGGGCACCATGTATTCGGTGCGGGTATCCACCGCCGCCACCATGGCCGAGGGAATCGTGTCGATCGACATGCGCCCGGCGAAGATCCCGACCACCGAACCGATCGCGCCGCCGATCAATCCGATGACGGCCGCCTCCACGACCAGATCACGCACCATCGGACGCCGCCGCCCGCCGATCGCGCGCAGCAGCGACAGCGTCGGGCGGCGTTGGGCCACCGCCATACTCATCGCGTTGTAGATCAGGAAGCCCGAAACGATCAGCGCCGCGGCCGAGGCCATCGTGGTGGAGAAGCGCACGAGCTGGATCGCGCCGCTCGCCTGCGCGGTGCGCAGGCTCGGATCGGCCACGACGGCACGGCCGTTCACCAGTGCGGTCAGCGCCGAACGCAGTTGCCCCACATCGGTTCCCGGCTTCGGCACGATCTGGACGGAATCGACCATGCCCGCCCGGCCGGCGAGTTGCTGGGCGACAGGCAGGGTGGCGATGACGATGTGCCCGCTGTTGAGTTTGTGTGAGGTGGCGTCGTCGAGCACTCCGGCCACGGTCACCTGCTGGTTGCCCAGCGTGAAGGTCTCGCCCTCGTGCCGGCCCAGCCCCGCGCCGACGAGGACTCCACCCGGCACCGACAGCAGTTTCGCCGCCTGCCCGCTCAGCGCCCCGTTCAGATCGCTGCCGAGCGCCGATACCGACGCGTCGGCGCCGATGAGCAGCGTGCGGTCGGCAGGGTTGCCGACCCCGGTGCGGATCATCGGCACCGCGGCCTCGACTCCGGGGACCGCGCGCACCTGCGGCACCAGGTCCTGCCCGAATCCGCTCTCGGTGACGCCGGAGATCTCGAGTTGCGCCTTACCGCCCAGCGCCGAGGTCAGCCGGTCCACCGAGCCGGTCACCGAACCGGAGATGCTGAGCACCGCCACCAGCAGCCCCGCCGATACCCCCATGACCGCCATCGACATGGCGGTGCGGCCCTTGTGAGTGAACAGCTCTCCGATGTTGAACAGCCGCAACCGATCCCAGCCGGCTGTGATCACGCGCGCACCACCTCGTCGCCGTCGCGAACCTCGCCGCGGCGCGCGGACACCAGCTCGTTGGAACCGATTCGCCCGTCCCGCAGCGTGATCACGCGATCGCAGTATTCGACGGCGCCCATGTCGTGGGTGACCATCACCACCGAATTGCCCGCGCCGCAGATGTCGCCGAGCAGTTCCAGAATGGCGGCGCCGGTCTTGGAATCCAGATTGCCGGTGGGCTCGTCGGCCAGGATCAGCGGCGGATCCATGATCAGCGCGCGAGCGACGGCCACCCGCTGCATCTGACCGCCGGACAGTTCCGCGGGGCGATGCTCGGCGCGATCGGACAGGCCCACGCGGTCGAGCAGTTCCAGCGCCCGCGGCTTGGCCTTGCGCAATCCGGTGCCGTCCAGCAGTTTCGGCACCGCGACGTTCTCCCACGCCGAGAGCGTCGGCAGCAGGTTGAAGAACTGGAAGACGAAACCCACGCGGTGGCGGCGGAACTCGGATTGCCGGTTGTCGTCGAGGGAGCCGATCTCGTCGCCCTGGAAGGTGATGGAACCCGAATCCGGTGAATCCAATGCGCCGAGCAGATGCAGCAGGGTGCTCTTACCGGATCCGGACGGGCCGATGATCGAGGTGAATTCCCCCGCCTCGATGCGCAGACTGATGGTGTCGAGAGCGCGAACCCGCTGTTCACCCACCCGGTATTCCTTGACGACGTCGGTCAATTCCAACATGGCGGTCGTCCCACCCTCTTTCTGCTGTCGGTTGCGGTGACGGCGCGGGTTCGACTGCGCCGCAACCGGGTCGGATCGTCGCTCAGCGTGCCAGGGCCGGCTCGCGATGCCAATGCCGGACCTCGTGCGCGTCGAGTACGGCACGCAGTACGGGTTGTTCCGCGGCCAGTTCCAGGTAGGCCTCGCCCGGCGACTGGCCCTGCAGCTGGGCCTGGTCGAGTTTGGCGTGCAGATGGTTGTCCCACCGATACCGCAGGGCGGCAAGCACTCCGGCGGGTCCGCCGAAGAGCCGATCACAGTCGGGCAGGTCGTAGAACAGTCCCGGGGTGGCCGGATCGACGGCCGCGCGGGCGAGCACCTCGTGCAGGATGTCGGTACGAGCGTGCTGGTCTTGCCAAGTCATCGCACCCATCTCCTCGGGCCGGGTGTCCGGGCCTTTCGCCGGACACTGTGCGACTCACGCTACGGACGCCGCCCGGCGGATACGTCGTGCCGCAGACGAGACTTCGGGTCCTACCACGGTAGGAGCGCGGGCCCTTTCCGGGAACGATGCAGCGACCACCCGTCGGCGACTAGCCTGACTGTTATGGACCTGACCAGCGCAGACGACCGTGCGGAGGTATTGTCGCGCGCGCCGCGGCGCCCGGGCCGGACCCGCCTGGCACTGGGGCGGGTCGCGCGTCGTCTCCTGGACCTCGTGCACGATCCGGCCGGTACGCTGCGGCGGCGGGTCGAGGAGATGTCCTACGGCTATCCCGTCTCGGTGGTCGTCACCGCGGATATCGCGGTCGTGGTGGCGGCGGTCGCGGCCGCGGCGCTGCGCAGCCAGTACTTCTCGACCGGGGTGCCCTTCCTCGCGGTGGCGCTGTTGTTCGCCTGCTATCCGCTGCTGTTCTTGTTCGACCTGCCGCCGAAACCGGCCGTGTTCGGCCTGTCCGCGCTCACCGCCCAGGCGCTGTTCCTGCTGCAGCCGGTCTCACCCGATTGTTCTCCGCTGGTGTTGACCGTGATGGTCGGGATGATCGGGGCGATCGCGCCGAAACGGGTCAGCCTGTTCTGGATGATCGCCGCCGTCGCGGAGATCGTCGTCTTCTACGCCCTGGGCTCCGCCGAACTGGTGCAGGTGTACGTGGTCGCGATCGTGCTGGGCTGGATGGTCGGCCTGATGTTGCAATTCCAGCGGCAGTCACTCGATCAGGAGCGCGAGAATCAGGCGATTCGCTCCGCGCAGGCGGCCGACGACGAACGCCGCCGGATCGCCCGCGAGGTCCACGACGTGATCGCCCACTCCCTGAGCGTCACGCTGCTGCACCTGACCGCGGCCCGGCACGCACTGGAGACCGATCGCGATGTCGACGAGGCCATCGACGCACTCGGCGATGCCGAACGCCTCGGCCGCCAGGCGATGGCCGATATCCGGCACACCGTCGGCCTGCTCGATCAGCGCCCGTCCGCGATGACCCCCGAACCGGGTCTCGAGGACATCGCCGACCTGGTCGCCGATTTCGTCGGCGCCGGGCTGTCGGTGACCTACCACCTCACCGGCGACACCGCGGCGGTGTCCGCGTCGACGGGTCTGGCGCTGTACCGGATCAGTCAGGAATCGCTGTCGAATATCGCCAAGCACGCGCCGGGTGCGCAAGCGTCCCTCGATATCGCCGTGACCCCCGCCGAAGTGACCGTGCGCGTGCGCAATACGCTGCCGCAGGGCCCGGCGCCGCGCACCGGCCGCGGAATGGGGATCAACGGCATGCGCCAGCGCACGGCGACCCTGAACGGCAATCTGTCGGCCGGCCGATCGGGCGAGTACTGGCAGGTGCGCGCCCGCATCCCGCTCGCTCCCGACGAGGTGTGCCCGGTGAGCGGACTCGACGATCCCCTGACGAAGGTGCGTGACGCGATCACCTCGCTCACCCGCAAACGCCAGGAGGAGCGGTGAGACATGCCGGCGCGTCCGCCAACCCGTCCGACCGGGTGCGGGTGTCCCGCAGGGCACCGGGATCGGTGAGACATACCCGCGCCGACCGGGTGCGGGTGTCCCGTAGAACGCAGGAGGGCACGTGAATCCGGGTCAGAGTCCGCTCACCGACACCGATACCGCGACCACCACCGTGCTCGTCGTCGACGACCAGGAACTCGTGCGCGGTGGGCTGCGACGGATCCTGCGCCGCCGCGACGGCTTCGTGGTCACCGAATGCGGCGACGGTGACGAGGTGCCGGCCGCCTTGGCCGAATACCGGCCGGACGTGGTGCTGATGGATCTGCGGATGAAGCGGGTCGGCGGCATCGACGCGACCCGGCGACTGCGGACCCGCGCGGACGCGCCGCCGGTGCTGGTGCTCACGACCTTCGACGACGACCATCTGCTCTCCGGTGCGCTGCGGGCAGGCGCGGCGGGCTTCATCCTCAAGGACTCCCCCGCCGAGGATCTGATCCGGGCGGTGCGCACCGTGGCCGAGGGCGGCTCCTGGCTCGATCCGTCCGTCACCGGCCGGGTGCTGTCGGCCTACCGGACGGCGCGGCCGGTCCCCACCGACACTCGCTCCCGCATGGCGGAGCTCACCGCTCGCGAACTCGAGGTGCTCAAACTGATCGGCCGCGGGCGGGTCAACTCCGAGATCGCCGGCGAACTCGGCATCTCCGAAGTAACGGTAAAGAGCCACGTCGGACACATTTTCGGCAAGCTAGGGTTACGAGACAGGGCGGCCGCGATCGTCTTCGCGTTTGACCACGGCGTGGTCGCACCCGGAGAATCGGCGTTCTGAGGGGCAGGCAACCCGGTGCGGCGCCGGGCAGGTTGGCCACCTTGCCCAGGAGTTGGAGGTTCACCGGTGGAAGTGCCGAGGTCACGGGTCGGCACCAGATTCGGCCCGTACGAGGTGCGCTCGCTGCTCGGTCGCGGTGGTATGGGCGAGGTGTACGAGGCGTTCGATACCGGTAGGGATCGCGTCGTCGCGCTCAAGATCCTGCCCGAACAGCTCGCGCAAGACGCGACGTATCAGGAACGCTTCCGCCGCGAATCGCAGGCGGCGGCCCGGCTGGCCGAACCGCACATCATCCCGATTCACGACTGGGGTGAGACCGGCGGCTCCCTGTTCCTGGATATGCGCCTGGTGCGCGGCGAGAACCTGCGCACGCTGCTGCGCCGGCAGGGAAAGCTCGATGCCGACCGCGCGGTGGCGATCGTCGAGCAAGTGGCCGCCGCACTGGATGCGGCACACGCCGCGGGGCTGGTCCATCGGGATGTCAAGCCCGGCAACATCCTCGTCACCCCGGCCGATTTCGCGTATCTCACCGATTTCGGCATCGCCCGCGACGAGGGCGACAACCCGCACACCACGGGCAGCCACGCCGCCGGTTCCTACACCTATATGGCGCCGGAGCGATTCGACTCGGGGCCCGTGACCGCCCGTGCCGACATCTATTCGCTGGCCTGCGTCCTGCACGAATGCCTGACCGGCGCGACGCCCTTCCCGGCCGAGAGCGTCAGTGTGCTGATCCGGTCGCATCTGTCGGAACCGCCCCCGCGTGCCAGCGCCGCGCGGGCCGGCGTGCCCGAGGCCATCGACGGGGTGATCGCGCGCGCAATGGCGAAGGCGCCGGCGGACCGGTATCAGACCGCCGGACAGTTCGCAGCCGCCGCGCGCGCCGCGCTGGGACTGGGCGGACGGATGCCCGCCGAGTCGAGTACCGCGGGGACGCCGTTCGATTCCGGGACGCCGAAGGTCTTCGGCGCGGAATTGCTCGCGAACACCCCGCGCGGCGGGGACACGCCCTCCGGCCCCAGCCCGGTGGACGTGGCGGCGGCGCGGGACAACGACTACCGCCGCACGCCGGAACCGACGACGTTCCAGCCGTTCGGACCGGACGGACCGACGATTGCGGCAAACTTCCAGCCACGCGGCCCCGTCGCCGCCGGTGACACCGCCGCGAGCGCAGCTGCTGACACGGCCAATGCCGGTGCCGCGCAGCCTGTTTCAGCAGCCGCATCGGCAGGCGCCCCGGCTCCGAACGACGCGGCCGGTGCGGACCGGGCCGCCGGCACCGACGCCCCCGCGGCCACGTCGCGCGCGTACGAGACCACGGGCACGCTGCGCATCATCCCGCCGCCGAGCAAGGACGAGCGCGATACGTCCGGCGATCTGCCGGTCATCCGCCCCGCCGATCCGACGCTGGTCGAACCGGGCGAGTTCCACTTCACGCTGACCGCCGAAACCCCTGCGGCGGAGCCGAAACCGACGACCTTGCCGAGCCTGCCGATGCGCAAGCCACCCGCGTCGGGCGCGGCAGGATCGGCACGGCCGGTCGCAGAACCAGTCGTGCCGCGCGCGGCCGAGCCGGCCCGGCGGTCCGCGGCCGTACCGACCCGCGCGTACGGCGTGCCCGGGAGCGAAGAGGTTCGCGACCGCGCCGACCACTCCGACGCCGAACATTCCGACGCCGAGCAGGATTCGGCACCGGGTTCCGAACACCGCACCCAACTGCTCGACCCGACGCAGTTCAGCACCCGTCCCGAGGCCAACGCGCGATCCGGCGCCGCCCTCTCCGATGCCGACCTCTCCGACGCCGACCTGCAGCCCGGCGAGAAGACCGAACTGATCGACATCTCGCAGTTCCGCACCGGCGGCACCGATCGCACGCCCCGCGACCAGGACACCCGGTTCCTCGATGTCTCGCAGTTCGGCACCGCCGCGAAGGCAGCGGGCGATACGCAGTTCCTCGATGTCGCCGGAGACGAGGGCTACGACGACGCCCGGTACGACGACACCCGCTACGACGACGATCTGCGCTACCGCGACGACCCTCGCTACGAGGAGGACGTCCGGTACGAGGACGACGGCTACGACGACGGCTATGCCGACGACGAGTACTTCGATGACGAATACGCCGTGGCGGCAACGGGTTCGCAGGATTCGCGCCCCGCGAAGCGCTCGCGATCGGTCGCGGTTCCGGTCGTCCTCGGTGTGCTGGGTGCGGCCGTCCTGGCGGGTATCGGCGTGGTCGGCTGGCAGGTCTTCGGCTCGTCGTCGAACAACGACCACCCGGCCACCGCGGCGGGCCCGGCCGCCCCGGCGGTGACCGCCCAGCAACCGGCGACCAGCTCCGCGCCGGCCACGACCGCGGCGCCGACCACGACCGGCACGCCGGCCAATCTTCCGGTCGGCGCGACCCCGTGCTCGCAGACCTCGACAACCCAGGGTTCGTTCGCCAAGACCGCGACCGGTTCCTCGGTGACCTCCTGCGGTTTCGCGGAAGCGGTGCGCAAGGCGTATGCGCAAGCGGCCGAATCCCACGGCGCGACCAGTGCGGCCACCGCCGAGGCCAGCACCTCGATCATCGCGGTGAGTCCGGTGACGGGCCGGTCCTATCCGATGACCTGCACCAGTTCGGGCAAGGTCGTCACCTGTACGGGCGGTGACAACGCGGTGGTCTATGTCTACTGACCCGACGCCCACCGGGCGCCAGGGTCGGCGGCGGTTGTTCTTGGCAGTTGTCCCACTTCTCGTTTCGGCGTGCGCGGCGCACGGTGCCGCGGTCAGTACCGAGCCGGGCCTGTCCCGGCCGCCCGCCGACATGGTGCGTCCGGCGCCCGTTCCCGACTCGACGCCCAGCCTGCCCAGCGGTCTGGTGGCCGGCTTCGCCAACCTGCGCGCGCAGTTACCCGGCCGGATGGGCTTGGCGGTGATGGCCGTGGGCGGCGACCGCGTGATCACGCTCGGCGACTGGACCACGGGAGTCGCCTGGTCGACGATCAAGGTGCCACTCGCCCTCGCGGCGCTGCGCCGGGACCCGGTCGGGCTGGCCGATGTCGCACAGGCCGCCATCACCGCCTCGGACAACGATGCGGCCCAAGCACTCTGGATCGCGCTGGGTGGCGGTGAACCCGCGGCCGAAGCGGTCGAGGCGGTGCTGCGCGAGGCCGGCGACACCACCACCGATGTCGCCGACCGGCACAATCCGGATGCGCGCCAATCCATCGACGACCCCATGGTCTTCGGCGCCACCCAGTGGAGTCTGGTCGATCAGCTGCGCTTCGCCGCCCGGCTGCCGTGCCTGCACAATGCTTCGCGGGTGGTGGATCTGATGCAGCAGATCACCGACAGCCAGAGCTGGGGCCTGGGTTCGTTCGTCGGCGCCGAGTACAAGGGCGGCTGGGGACCCGACGACGACACCGGAGCGTATCTGGTCCGCCAGTTCGGACTGGTGCCGACGTGGTCCGGTCAGCTCGCGGTAGCCCTTGCGGCGCAACCGGATTCGGGCTCCTATGATGACGCGGTCGAAATGATGAACCGGATGTCGGCACTGCTGTCCGAACACGTGCACGAACTGCACGGCGGAGAATGCGAGCGGTGATTGCGCAGTCGTCTCATATGCGCCGTCGACGGTCGGCGCATTTGACCGGCGGGCCGCGACCGCACACAATTCCTCGTCTGACGGATGGTGCCGTGCGGGGCCATCCGCATGATGTGGAGGTGAACAGGTGCACGCACCACTCCGGCCGAGCACGAAGCGGGCCATGGCTTTTCGCGCTGTTCGCTGTGCGGCGGCGCTGCTCGGAGCGGGCCTGTTACTGAGCCCGGTGGCCTGCTCGAACGCCTCCGAGACCAGCATGCCGACCACGACGACCAGGGCGAGCACCTCGTCCGCCCCCGTCACGATGTTCGCGCTGCCGGGTTCGCTGGCAGCCGATTTCACCGCGCTGCGGCCGAGTCTGGACGGGCACGCCGGTATGGCGATCATGGCGGTCGGCGGCCAGCGCACCGCGCAGATGGGCGATTGGACCACCGGCCCCTCCTGGTCGACCATGAAAGTCCCACTGACACTTGCCGTTCTGCGCACCAACGGCAACACCAGCACCTATCAGATGTCGGCGGCCATCACCGAGTCCGACAACTCCGCAGCCGACGGACTGTGGCAGGCGCTGGGCGCCCCCGATGCGGCGGCCAAGGCGGTGCAGGCGGTGCTGCGTGAAGGGGGTGACACCACCACGACCGTCCCCGCGACCCGCTCACGCGCCGAGTACTCGGCGTTCGGCCAGGCCGACTGGTCGCTGGCCGACCAGGTGCGCTGGGCATCGCGACTGCCCTGCCTGCCCGACGCCGACACCGTCACCACGCTGATGGGCAAGGTGGTCTGGGGCCAGCAGTGGGGCCTCGGACATTTGGACAACACCCGTTTCAAAGGCGGCTGGGGCCCCGATCCGAGCGGCAACTACCTGGTCCGCCAATTCGGCCTGCTGACCACACCCAACGGCGATGTCGCCATTTCCCTTGCCGCACAGGCGACATCGGGCACCTTCGACGACGGCACCCAGATTCTCAACAAGATGGCGGGGCTGATCACGAAACATCTCGACGACCTTCCGGCCGGCCACTGCGCGCCCGCGCAGTGACGCCACCGCGCGGCCGCGCATTCACACCACCGCGCGGCCCCGCGACGACCTCACCGCGCGCCCGCAATGTCCGCTGCCTGTGGTAGCCGGTTGCTGTAACCGCCGGTTAACGGGGGCGGGGCTGCGCCGCGCGGCCGGGCGCGGCAAGATAGCGGCATGCGCATCGGAGTCTTGACCGGAGGCGGGGACTGCCCAGGCTTGAACGCGGTCATCCGAGCTGTCGTTCGCACTGCGAACGGCCGCTACGGTGACGCGATCGTCGGCTTCCAGGACGGTTGGCGCGGGTTACTGGAGGATCGCAAGATCCACATCCACAACGACGACCGCACCGACCGGCTGCTGACCAAGGGCGGCACCATGCTCGGCACCGCCCGCACCAATCCCGACGTGCTGCTCGAGGGACTGGGGCGAATCAAACGCACCCTCGACGACAACGGCATCGACGCCCTCATCCCGATCGGCGGGGAGGGCACCCTCACCGCCGCCCACTGGCTCTCCGACGAAGGTGTGCCGGTGGTCGGCGTGCCGAAGACCATCGACAACGACATCGATTGCACCGACACCACTTTCGGCCACGACACCGCCGTCACCATCGCCACCGACGCCATCGACCGGCTGCACACCACCGCGGAATCGCATCAGCGCGTCATGCTGGTGGAGGTGATGGGCCGCCACGCCGGCTGGATCGCGATGAATTCCGGCATCGCCTCCGGCGCCCACCTCACCCTCGTCCCCGAGGTGCCCTTCGACGTCGACGAGGTGTGCACCATGATCAAACGCCGCTTCCAGCGCGGTGATTCACACTTCATCTGCGTGGTCGCCGAGGGCGCGAAACCCGCCGAGGGCTCGTTCCATCTGCGCGAGGGCGGGGTCGACGAATACGGCCACGAGCGGTTCACCGGGGTGGCCCACCAGTTGGGCGTGGAGATCGAACGCCGCATCGGCAAGGAGGTCCGCACCACGGTGCTGGGCCACGTCCAGCGTGGCGGCAAGCCGACGGCCTACGACCGGGTGCTCGCGACGCGCTTCGGCCTGCACGCCGCCGAAGCGGTCCACGCCGGCCAGTTCGGTCAGATGGTGGCGCTGCACGGCACCGAGATCGGCCTGGTGTCGCTGGCGGAGGCCACCAAACAGCTCAAGCTGGTACCGACCGATCGGCATGGGGAGGCCGCCGCGTTCTTCGGGTGAGGGAGGCCGGCGCCGCGCCGGCGGCGCGGCCCTATGCCATGGGCATGTCGTTGCACCAGGTATCGAACTCCTGGTACGTCTTGCCCTCCTGCAAACCGGGCCAGTACTGACCGTGTGCGACGATCAGATATCGCGATCGCGCCGAGTCCCGGAACGCGATGACTTTCCAGAATTCGTTGGGGATCGCGGAGTCCGCCGACTTCCACATGTAGCTGTCGTATTTCACGTCGCTACCCGTGACGCCCGCCCCCTTCCGGTTGGCGGGCAACCCCGCGACCACGCGCTGCGCATCCGACGACGAGTCGTAGGACAGGACCGCGTATTCAGGCTTGTCCACCGCTCCCCAGCAGTCCCACGCGGCGGTCCACGAACCCAAACGAAGATCGGCGGCGTCACCCGGCGTACGCAGGGTTTTGCCGTCGGTCTCGCGGAAACAGGACTGGCCGTCGTATCCGGTGCCGCTGCTTCCCACACCCGAGGGCTTCACCAGCTGCGGGAACGTCGACTTCAGAGCGGCGAAATCATTGCCCTTCGAGTTCTTCTGCAGCACCACCACCACGATCGCGACGACGACGGCCACCACCACCAGCACGGCGACGATGATCGCGGCCACCATCGCGCCCGAGCGCTTCGGGGGCCGCGGCCGGTATCCCGGGGCAGGCGGGTAGCCGGGCGGCGGCGCGGAATACCCTGCGGGAGAGGGCCTTGCGGGCGATGGCATCCCGGGAGGAGGTGCTGCGGGAGAGTGTGTCGCGGCCGGCATCGGCACCCGAGCGGACGCGGCATTCGCCGGGCCGCCGGTATTCGCGGCCGACGAATATTGCTGTCCCCCAACGGGAACCACGGTCGGCACGCGAGCACCGTTCGCCGGCGGATATCCCTGCGTATGGGTGTCGGGGTGCGGTCCGGCGGGCATGCCTGCACCGTTCGCGGGCGGGTATCCCTGCGTGTGGGTACCAGGATGCGGTCCGCCGGAAACTCGCGCCGAGTTCGGCTGCACGAGCGACGGCCCGCCGGGACGGATCAGCGTCGGAGCCGCACCGCTCACCGGCGGCGCCCCCGCGGGCGCGGTCAGCGCCGCTCGCGCCGCGGCCGCGAATTCCGTACAGCTGCTGAATCTTTCGGAGGCTCGCTTGGCCATGGCGCGGGCGATCACCGCGTCCATCGCCGGGGACAGTCCGGCGCGCCGCGCACTGGCCGGCGGGACCGGCAGTTGCAGGTGGCCGCGAATGACCTCGGTGGGATGTTCGGAGTCGAACGGCCCGGTTCCGGTGAGCAGCCAGTACAGGGCACAGGCCAGCGAATACTGATCGGAGCGGTGGTCGAGTTCGACACCGGTCATCTGTTCCGGCGAGGCGTAGGCGAGGGTGGCGGTGAACATGCCGGCCTGGGTGAGGTGCGTGGAATCCTCACGCAGGCGGGCGATTCCGAAGTCGGTGAGGAAAACACGTTCTCCCTTGCCGCTCACCGCCCGGGCCAGCAAGATGTTGGCGGGCTTCACATCTCGGTGCAGCACACCGTTGCCGTGTGCGTAATCCAATGCGTCGGCGACACCTTCGATGATCTGCACCGCGCGCTCGGGCGGCAGCGTCAGCGGATTCACCGTCGCGGCGTCGACGCCGTCCACATACTGCATGCAGATCCACAGCTGATCGTCCTCGACGCCGCGGTCGTAGACGGCGACGATGCCGGGATGATCGAGTTGTGCGCACAGATCGGCCTCGCGTTCGAAACGGGCGCGAATCTCGGCATCGGTGTACAGCTCGCGATTCAGCAGTTTCAACGCGGTCAGCCGGGGCAGGCGCGGATGCCGCGCGAGATAGACCGATCCCATCCCTCCCTGACCGAGCAGTCGCTCCACGGTGAAGCCGGCGAACACGTCACCGTTGTTCAACACCTACGTTCCCCCTTCCGGCGACGTACCAGGTGGGGATCCTACCCGGATCGCTCAGCCCGGCGTGACCAGGCCGGATTCGTAGGCGATCACCACCGCTTGCGCGCGGTCACGCAGATCGAGTTTGGAAAACACCTTGGAGACATGGGTTTTCACGGTCTGCTCGGCGACGAACAGTGCCTCGGCGATCTCGGTGTTGGACATGCCCTTGGCGATCAGCTCGAGGACCTCGCGTTCACGCGGGGTCAGCGCGTTCAGGGCGGGAGCGGGTTTCGGGCGCGCGCGGCGACGGGTGACATCGGCGATCAGGCGGCGGGTGACCGTCGGCGCCAGCAGCGCCTGTCCCTCGGCGACCACCCGCACCGCGCGGACCAGTTCGTCGGCGGGCGCGTCCTTGAGCAGGAATCCGCTGGCGCCCAGGCCCAACGCCTCGTACACGTAGTCGTCGATATCGAAGGTCGTCAGCATCAGCACGCGCACCGGCGGATCGAATCCGGCGGCCAGAATGGCGCGCGCCGCCTCGAGTCCGTTCATCTCCGGCATGCGCACATCCATCAGCACCACATCGGGTCGCAGCCGTTTGGCCTCGGCCACCGCGATCGCGCCGTTGGCCGCATCGCCGATGACGCTGATATCGGGCTGGGCGGCCAGCAGCGCGCCGAACCCCTGCCGGACCATCGCCTGATCGTCGGCGATCAATACGGTGATGGGCATACCCGCCTCAGATGAATCTGATGATCGACAGCAGCCCCGCGACCAAGCAGTAGACCGCGAACGGCAGCAGTGTGCGGGACTTGAAGAACCGTTCCAGGAATCGCACCGCCAGCCACGCCGCGATGCCGGCGACGATCGCCCCCACCAGCGCCTGTCCGTGGATGCCGGCGGCCTGCGGACCGGCCAGCTCCGGCAGCTTCAGCACGCCCGCGGCCAGGATGACCGGGGTGGCGAGCAGGAAGGCGAATTTCGCGGTGTCCTCGTGGTCGAGTCCGCGCAGCAGACCGCCGACCATCGTGAGGCCGGAGCGGCTGAATCCGGCCAGCAGCGCACCGGATTGGGCCAGGCCGATGCCGAGCGCGTCCTTGACCGACAGCGCCGCCAGCCGCTCGTCGGAGGGGACCTCGAGATCCTCCTGGAGCGCCACACCGCGCGCCTGCGCGTCGGCGCGGGCCTCGTCCGCGGCGAAGCGGCGACCGTATTCGGCCAGCGACGGCGCGTTGCGCCGGCGCAGGCCCTCGCCGACGATCAGCACCACGCCGTTGAGGGTGAGGAAGATGCTCGCGTAGATCGGCGTCGCGAACAACGTGCGCAGCGGATGTTCCAGCAGCAGGCCGAGCACGCCCACGGGAATGGTCGCCAGCACGATCAGCCAGGCCAGCCGCTGCGACGAGGTCTCGATGCGCCGGGTGCGCAGCGTGGTCACGAAGCCGATGATGATGTCGCGCCAATCCCGCCAGTAGTAGCCCAGCAGTGCGAGCGCGGTCGCCACGTGCAAGGCGACCACGAAGGCCAGATACGGGGTGCCGTTGTCGGAGTCGCCCTCGGTGACCAGCTTCTCCCAGCTGCCGCCCAACCAGGCCGGCACCAGCACGGAATGGCCCAGGCTCGAGATGGGGAACAATTCGGTGACGCCCTGCAGCGCGCCGATCACGATGGCTTGGAAATAGGTGAGCATCGCCGCTAAGTCTTACACGACCGCGCGCTCAGTTCCGCGCGCCCGGCAGGGCAGCCGCGGCGGGTGCCTCGACGGTTCCTTCCGCGACGAGGATCGGTAACCGCGCGTACACCTGGAAGCCACCTTCGGAGCGCGGGCCGGCGGCCAGCATGCCGCCGATGGATTCCGCCCGGGCCCGCATTCCGGAGATACCGCTGCCGTCCGAGCTCACCACCGGCACCCCGCCCGTCCCGGCATCGTTGGCGACCAGCACCTCCACCGCCTGCACCGCCACCGTCAACGTCACGGTGACCGCCGCGCCCGGCGCATGCCGCGAGACGTTCGACAGCGACTCCTGCACGATCCGGTACAGCGCGAGGCCGACGGTATCGGGGACCGCGGCGAGCGGACCGTCGATGGTCCAGTCGATGCGCACACCCGCCCGGCGCACGCCGTCCAGAACCGACACCACGTCCGCGGCGACCGGTTGCGGCGCGTGTTCGGGCAGCTGACCGTCGCTGCGCAGGACGCCGAGCATACTGCGGATCTCGTTGAGCGCCTCCCGGGCGGAGGCGCCGATGGAGTCGAACTCCGCACGGGCCGCGTCCGACACGTCCGGCACCCGATAGGGCGCGGTCTGTGCCTGCACCACGACCATCGACATGTGGTGGGCGACCACGTCGTGCAGATCGCGCGCGATGCGAGCCTTCTCCTCGAGGATCGCGCGGCGAGCCCGTTCCAGTTCGTTCTGTTCCTCCTGCCGCACCAGCGCCTGCCGCGACAGCACCAGCCAGCGCACCAGCAGACCGAATCCGACCAGCCCGGTCATCGCCAGCGGCCAGCCGAAACCCGCCTCCGCGAACGAGCTGGTGCCCGCCATCGTGGTCGCGAACAGCAGTGACGAGGCGATCCACGCGATCAGCACGATCTGCATGGGCGCCCGCACCGCCACCGCGAACAGCAACGCGAACAACACCAGAATGTGCACGACCT
Organism: Nocardia sp. 852002-20019_SCH5090214; assembly: GCF_001665865.1. NCBI lineage: Bacteria > Bacillati > Actinomycetota > Actinomycetes > Mycobacteriales > Nocardiaceae > Nocardia > Nocardia sp. 852002-20019_SCH5090214. Next base: position 72,188 of record NZ_LZMK01000028.1, read on the forward strand.
GGTACGGCAGATCGTTGCCCGGCTGATGCGGGATGGCCAGCGCGATCAGCAATGCCGCACCGGCCGAGATGGCCCAGCCCAGCGCCGGGTTGACGCGGATCAACGCCAGCGGAAAGACCGCCAGCGCGGCGATGAACGGCTGTGCGGCGGCCGGCACCTGATGGGTGAGGTGCAGGGTCGGCCAGCCGACCGCGAACAGCGTTCCCACGACCACCACCGTCGCCATGTCGAACCACAGCCGCGCCCGGCCCGGAGTTCGCGCCGCCGCCCGCGCCTGCCGCGCCACTCGTATCGCCCGTCTCATGGTGACGAGCCTAGGAATTTCCCGGCGATCCGTCCTCACCCCCGGGATCGACATCTCGCCCCCTACCGGGGTATGAGACGGCCGACCGCGCGCACCCCGGTAGCGGTGCCGAAATCGATCCGCAGCGTGAGGTGCGCGCCGGTTCCCGATTCCTACCTTCGACCGCCATGAGCGAAATTGCGGATGGGTCGGGGGACGGGGCCGGCGGGACCACAGTGGTCGACGCCGGGCCGGGACGCGACGGCCGATGTGCGCGGCGCGGGCACGACGGTACGCTGTCGGCCGCGATGCCAAGTCGGGGCGGGGCGCGCAGGTGCGGTGTAAAGCGTTGGCGGCGTGGGCCTTTGCGCGTGATCGCCGGATTCGTCGCCCTCGTCGCGGCGGTGATCGCGATTCTGGTGTCGTCATCGCCGGGGGCGGGGGCGGCCGAAGTCGGACCCGCGCCGGAGAATGCGGCCGCGCGCGATGCGGTGCGGGCGCTGACCGGTGACCGGCCGGAGCTGGCGGTGATGCCCGCGGATTTCGCTGCGACACAGGGGTATCGGCCGGTTCAGCTGGCAGGTATGCCGGTCGATCCGTCCGGTGAGTGCTCCTCGCCGATTCCGTTGCCCACCGAATTCGACACCGCCTGCAAGGCCCACGACCTCGGCTACGACCTGCTGCGCTACGCCGCAGATCGCGGCCATCCCCTCGGTCCATGGGCCCGCCGAGCCGTCGACAACGCCCTCGAAATACGGATGTTCGCCGCCTGCGATACGCGCGGCGATCTGCTCGCCCGCGCTCGCTGCACCACGATGGCATCCGTCGCCACCGCGGCGGTGGATTTGAACTCCCGCCGCCAGAACTATGCCGCGCCGATGCCCGAATACCTGTTCGGCCGGCAGCTTTCCGGAACGGAGCTCGGACCGCAGATCGCCCACGTGCTCGTCCGGCTCGCCATGGTGCTGCTGATGGTGGCGGCGTTGTTCGCCATCGTGCGCCGAACCATCCGGCCGCGACGGGGAGGGCAACGTACGGCGGCACCGGCGAATCGGTGGTCGCCGTGGTCGGATTCGAATCGCGGTGTACCGGCCGGGCGCGGATGGAGCGGGCGCCGGGGTGGGAGTGCCGGCGATCGTGACCGGCGCGTTCTCCCCGCCGCACGCATCGGTGCAGCGGCGTCGCAGGCCGCACGAGGAGCACGCGAGTGGCTGTCGCGCAGGGCTATTCAGCTCCGCAGCGTTACGGTGCGGGGTGTCGACGGGATCGGCCTGTGGCTCGGCACTCCGGTGACAGCGGCGGCGGGAGGCGGCGCCGGCGGATGGGTACCGGATCGGGCGCGGATGTCCGTTACGGCGCTGGAACTTTCACCATTCCAGCGGCCGGTTGGGGGGCGAGAGGTTTCGTGCACCCAACCGGCGAGCAACCTACGAAGGACGGTGACGCCGGGCACGGGCTCTGCCACTGGCTCTGGCTCTGGCTCTGGCTCTGGCTCTGGCTCTGGCACTGGCACTGGCACTGGCACTGGCACTGGCACTGGCACTGGCACTGGCACTGGCACTGGCACTGGCACGAACAGTAATCACCGATCGACGCCGAAGCACTCGCACCGTCCTGCAGATTCAACTGGCACGCAGGGCAATTCGTCGGCAGCCGACTCCGATGCCACCGTACGGACATGCTTCGCACCACCCTCGCTCGGCGAACCAACTCCCACGACGCTGCCTCCCCGTGCGTCCGAGCGGGCGCGGCACGCACTCGGCGCGACGATTCGGCGGCTCGTCACCATCGGCACGCCTCGGACCGGGACACTGGTGGCTGCGGCGGCGGGGATTTCCGCCTCGCTGGCGCCGGGCCTACTTCCACGCACCTCGATCGCGCAAGCGTTGCTCACCGCGCTGTTGGTACTCATCGCGCTGGGTGTGGCGGGGCTAGGGCGGAAGGTGTTGGGGCACTGGAAGTTCGATATGCACGTGCGGACGAGGCGGTTCCGGAGTGCGATCGTGATCGCATCGTGCGCCGTGGCCGGGGCCGCGCTGATCCATGCCTGGTACTGGCAGAACCGGCTGCGGGCGGCCATGGATTTTCCGCCGGTCGGTGTGCGGTACTGGCTGCATTGGGCGATCGGCGTCGTCGCGGTGGTCGTTCCGATCGTGCTCGTCGGGCGTGGATTGCGCTGGGCGGCAAGGTATGTGGGAGGACTGCGGGCGACGGCACTGGTCACCGCCACCGTCCTGGCCTGCCAGTTCGCCCTGCTTCCGGCAGTCGTGAATTGGCAGCGGTCGGCATTCGCCTCGGCCGACGCCGCCATGGATCCCGGCGTCGTGCGACCGGTCTCCTACACCCGCTCGGGCAGCCCGGATTCGGAAGTGAGCTGGGCCTCGCTCGGAGCGGAGGGGCGCAAATTCGTCGCCGAACGCGGCCGGTCGGTGCGCGTCTACATCGGTCTGGACTCGGCGCCGGATCTCGATTCCCGTGTCGCGCTGGCGATTCGGGAGATCGAACGATCCGGCGGATTCGACCGCACCCACCTCGTGATGATGGTGCCGACCGGATCGGGCTGGCTCGACGCCAATGCCGCTCGCGGCCTGGACGAACGGTTCGACGGCGATGCGACGCTCGTCGGCATGCAATATTCGCAGGCTCCCAGCTGGGCGACCTTCCTGTTCGCCCGGGCCGACGCCGAACGCTCGGCACGGGCACTGTTCACCGGCATCGAACGACGCCTGGCCGCCCTGGCCCATCCGCCGAAGCTCTACGTCTACGGCCAGAGCCTGGGCGCGACCGCGGGCAGCGCGATCTTCGCCGACGACCGGGACGAAAGCGCGCGGGTCTGCGCCGCGCTGTGGGCGGGCCCACCGGCATCGGCCGTGCACCGCGGCGGGGCCACCGTCCTCGCCAACTCCTCCGATCCCGTGGTGCAGTGGTCGCCCCGATTGCTCTGGCGCGCACCCGATCTCACCGGAACCCGCCACGACGCACCCCATCCGATGTGGCTGCCGGGACTGAGCTGGGTGCAGACCACCGCGGATCTGCTCTCCGCCCTCGCCCCGGGCCCCGGCCACGGCCACCGCTACGGATCCGACCAGGGCACCGCCCTCGGGAGCTGCTGACGTCGAGTGCGGCAGCCGCGGCGGCCGCGCCGCCGGCTCCCACCCAGCCGACCACCGTGCCCGCCCGGCCCCAGCCGTGTGCTATACCGGTTCTCGCAGGTCAGAACTGTAAATCGGCGGAAGGACGGCATGGACAAGCCCACGAATCTGGTGGAATTCGAGACCATGCTGCTCGGCCGCTACACCATTCACCCGCGCTATCGCCGCGACGGCACCCGTCTCGATCGCAGCGCCTACCTGCTGCTCAGCCGGCTCGCCATCGAGGGCCCGATGTCGATCGGCCAGCTCAGCGAGGCGTTCGGTCTCGATGCCTCCACCCTCAACCGGCAGACCGCGGCGCTGTTGCGCGCCGGACACGTCGAGCGCATCCCCGATCCCGAGGGCGGAATGGCCCGCAAATTCCGCATCACACCGGCGGGCGAGGAGAACCTCGACGCCGAACGCAATGCCAATATCGAAGGTCTGGGCCGCGTGCTCGAGGGCTGGTCTCCCGACGACGTCGCGCGCTTCGCCGACTATCTGCAGCGCTTCAACACCGATATCGAGCGGCTCGACGGCCGCCCGTGGCCGCGGCCGTAATCGGCGTATCGACGATCCGAAACGCGCGCCTGTCGTCCGGCCCGCGCGGCGGCGTCACCTGATGGGTACGCCGCCACGCATCCGGGCCCCCGGAACGAGCTCGCCGATCGCGTGCGCTCAGGCGATCGGGCCGCGCGCGGCCTCGTAGGCGGCGCCCACGCGGTAGAGCCGGTCGTCGGCCAGCGCCGGCGCCATGATCTGCAGGCCCACGGGCAGGCCGTCGTCGGCTGACAGCCCGGACGGCACCGACATCGCGCAGTGCCCGGCCAGGTTGGTCGGGAGGGTGCACAGGTCCGACAGGTACATCGCCAGCGGATCGTTCACCTTCTCCCCCAGCTTCCACGGCGTGAACGGGCTGGTCGGCGAGACCAGCACATCGACGGTCTCGTAGGCCCTGTCGAAGTCCTGCGCGATCAGGGTGCGCACCTTCAGCGCCTGACCGTAGTAGGCGTCGTAGTATCCGGCCGAGAGCGCGTAGGTGCCGATCATGATGCGGCGCTTGACTTCCGGGCCGAACCCCGCCTCGCGGGTGAGCGACATGACCTGCTCCGCGGAGTGGGCGCCGTCGTCGCCGACGCGCAGGCCGTACCGCATGGCATCGAAGCGAGCCAGATTGGACGAGACCTCACTCGGCAGGATCAGGTAGTAGGACGCCAGCGCGTATTCGAAGTGCGGGCACGACACCTCGACCACCTCGGCGCCCAGATCCTTCAGTTGCGCCACCGCGGCGTCGAAGGAGGCGAGCACACCCGGCTGATAGCTGTCGGAATGCAGCTCCTTCACCACGCCGACCTTGACGCCGGTCAGATCGCCGCGCGCACCCGCGCGAGCGGCCTCCACGAGCGCCGGCACCGGCACATCGCGCGAGGTCGAATCCTTCGGGTCGTAACCGGCGATCACCTCGTGCAGCAAGGCGGTGTCGAGCACGGTGCGACCACACGGGCCGCCCTGGTCCAGCGACGACGCGCAAGCGACCAGGCCGTAGCGGGACACGGTGCCGTAGGTCGGCTTGGTACCGACGGTCGCGGTGACCGCGGCGGGCTGACGGATGGAACCACCGGTGTCGGTGCCGATCGCCAGCGGCGCCTGATAGGAGGCCAGGGCCGCCGCCGAACCGCCGCCGGACCCGCCGGGGATGCGGCTGGTGTCCCACGGGTTGCGGGTCGGGCCGTACGCCGAGTTCTCGGTGGAGGAACCCATCGCGAACTCGTCCATGTTCGTCTTGCCCAGGATCGGGATGCCTGCGGCGCGCAGTTTGGCCGTCACGGTCGCGTCGTAGGGCGACACCCAGCCCTCGAGAATCTTCGACGCGCAGGTGGTCGGCATATCCGTGGTGGTGAAAACGTCCTTGAGCGCCAACGGAACTCCCGCCAGCGGCGAGGCCACGGTGCCCGCGGCGATCGCGGCGTCGACCTCGGCGGCGGTTACCAGCGCCTGCTCGCCGGCGACGTGCAGGAAGGCGTTGAGCTCACCGTCGACCTCGGCGATGCGCTGCAGATGCGCCTCGGTGACCTGCACCGAGGACACCTCGCGGCCGTGGATCTTCTCCGCCAGCTCGGCCGCGGACAGTTTCGTCAGATCGCCGCTCATTACTCGCCTTCTCCCAGGATCTGCGGAACCATGAACCGCTGCTCGTCGACCGCGGGGGCGCCGGACAAGGCCTCGTCCGGGCTGAGCCCGGGAACGACCACATCCGGGCGGGTGACGTTCGCGGTCGGGTTCGGCGACGCGGTGGCCGGTACGTCGGCGGCGACCTCGGTGATGACCTGCACGTGACTCAGGATCGAATCCAGCTGACCGGCATACAGATCGAGCTCTTCGTCGGTGAGGGCGAGCCGGGACAACCGGGCGAGGTGTGCGACCTCGTCGCGGGAGATGGCGGACACCGCGAATCCCCTTTCGGCAGGTTGGTGCGTGTCGATGGCGCAGTGTGCTGCGCATGGGACAGCCTAATGGGGTCGAGGCCCGGAGGCGGCAGCGGATGCGTAACCACGCAGGGCCTCCCCATTAGGCTCGGACAACACAGCCTAATGGGTGCGTGTTGTAGCCATCCGGTCACGGTCGGGCTGCGCTGTTCGTTCCGGTGCGCGCCGGACACACGGTTGACATCACAACGTCATCGGAACGGCACTGGCACGGCACCGGGGGTTCGGCCGACAATGAATGTGGCGTACCTCACTGCCCCCGCGTGGAATCGTTTGCCGGAAGCAGTGGGTGTAAGTATTGCGAGACTCGGGTATACGTCCGAAAGTCTCGGTCGCACAGGAAAGGAAGGCAAGCACGTGTCATATCTGCTTCGCGTGCAGCTTCCGGATCGCCCAGGAAGTCTCGGTTCACTCGCAGTAGCGCTGGGCTCCGTCGGCGCCGACATCCTCTCGCTGGATGTCGTCGAACGCGGCGCAGGATATGCGATCGACGATCTGGTGGTGGAAGTTCCGTCGGGCGCGCTGCCCGACACGTTGATCACCGCGGCGGAATCGCTCGCCGATGTGCGGGTCGATTCGCTGCGTCCGTATTCCGGCATTCTCGACACCCATCGCGAGCTGGAGCTGATCGACCAGGTCGCCACCGCCCGCGACGACCGGCTGCAAGTGCTGGTCGACGGCGTCCCGCGCGTCCTGCAGGTCGGATGGAGCACCGTGATGGATCTGGGCCCGCACGGCGGCGGCCAGCGTCTGGTCGGCAGCACCAGCGCACCCGAGACGCAGGCCGGCAGTGTGCCGTGGATGCCGCTCGAGAAGCCGACCGCCCTCGATCCCGAGGCCGACTGGGTCCCGCAGATCTGGCGGGACATGGACACCAAGCTCGCGGCCGCCCCGCTCGGCAACACCGGCAAGGCGCTGCTGCTGGGCCGCCCCGGCGGGCCGGATTTCCGTCCGTCCGAGATCGCGCGGCTGGGCTATCTGGCGGGCATCATCGCCACCGTGCTGAGCTGAACCGCTTGCGGCGCAGCACATTTCGGCGACGAGCAGCGGTGGGCACCTGCGCGGTGCCCGCCCCTGCCCGCCTCGCGCCGGATGCGCCTAAGCGCCTCGCGTGAGCTCCAGCCGCATCACGGTGAGCGGCAGCCCGGCGTCGGTGTGCCAATCCCGTTCCGGCACATGGACGAATCCCAGCCGCTCGTAGATGCGGCGTGCGTCGGCCATCCCGGGCATCGTGGTCAGCACCACGGCGGCGAAACTCTCCGCCCGGGCCGTCTCGACGACGGTCCGGACCAAAGCGGTGCCGACACCGGCGCCACGGGCACGCTTGGCGACCGCGAGCATGCGGAACTCCAGTTCGCCCGACCCCGCGATATCGGCGTACGGGGTGCCGGGCCGCGCGATGGTTAGCGAACCGAGCAGGTCCCCGTCGCGCTCCGCGACGAGGACCTCGGCTTCGCGCGCTCTGGTCTCGGTATCGGAAAGTTCTGCCACATAGGGACTTTCGGAATGCACATGCCCCTCGCCGACGTAGGTGTCGACCGTGAGCAGTGCGATCGCCGCAAAATCGTCCGGGCCGGCGGGACGAATCCGCACCCCCGTATCCAGCTGATCCATCCTCAGTCCGATTCGTCCTCGGTATCCGACTCCGGCCGCACCGCATCGGGCCCCTCCGCCAGCAGCGTGCGGAACCCGTCCTCGTCCAGAATGGGCACACCGAGTTCCTCGGCCTTGGCCGCCTTGGACCCGGGGGAATCACCGATCACCACGAAGGCCGTCTTCTTCGACACGGATCCGGCCGCCTTGCCGCCGCGCACCAGGATCGCTTCCTTGGCCTCGTCGCGGGAAAATCCTTGCAGGGAGCCGGTGACCACGATCGACAGCCCTTCCAGGTTGCGTTCGATGGATTCGTCGCGCTCGTCCTCCATCCGCACCCCGGCCGCACGCCACTTGCCGACGATGGTGCGGTGCCAGTCGACGGTGAACCATTCCTTCACCGCGGCCGCGATGGTCGGGCCGACGCCGTCGACGGCCGCCAGCGCCTCGGCCGACGCCTCCTCGATCGCCGCCATACTTCCCAGTTCGGCGGCCAGGGCGCGCGCGGCGGTCGGCCCGACGTGGCGGATGGACAGTGCCACCAGCACCCGCCACAGCGGACGGTCCTTCGCGCTGTCGAGATTCTGCAGCAGGCGTTTGCCGTTGGCCGAGAGGGTGCCGCTCTTGTTGACGAAAAGCGTTGTGCCGAGCAGTTTTTCCTCGGTGAGGTCGAACAGATCGCCCTCGTCCGCGATCGCGCCCGACTTCAGCAGGTCGATCGCGGCCTCGTAGCCCAGCGCCTCGATGTCGAACGCGCCGCGCCCGGCCATGTGGAAGACCCGCTCCCGCAGCTGCGCGGGGCAATGCCGCTGGTTCGGGCAGCGGATATCGGCATCGCCCTCCTTCTCGGGAGCGAGCTCGGTGCCGCATTCCGGGCAGTGGGTGGGCATGACGAAGCGCCGTTCGCTGCCGTCACGCACGTCGACCACCGGGCCGAGGACCTCGGGAATGACATCGCCGGCCTTGCGGATGGTGACGGTATCGCCGATCAGCACGCCCTTGCGCTCGACCTCCGAGGCGTTGTGCAGCGTGGCCATCGCGACCGTGGAGCCGGCGACGGTGACCGGTTCCATCACCGCGAACGGCGTCACCCGGCCGGTGCGGCCGACGTTGACCTGGATGTCGAGCAGGCGGGTGGTGGCCTCCTCCGGCGGGTACTTGTAGGCGATGGCCCAGCGCGGGGCGCGCGAGGTGCTGCCGAGGCGGCGTTGCAGGGTGAAGTCGTCGACCTTGATCACCTGGCCGTCGATTTCGTGCTCGATGTCGTGGCGGTGCTCACCCCAGTACCGAATGCGTTCGACCACCGCGTCGGCGCCCTGCACGCGCACGGTGTGCGCCGAGACGGGCAGGCCCCAGGCCGCCAGCGCCCGATAGGCCTCGAACTGCGAGGACGGGCTGAATCCGACCATGCGGCCGAAGCCGTGGCAGATCATGCGCAGCCGGCGCCGGGAGGTGACCGCCGGATCCTTCTGCCGCAGCGATCCGGCGGCGGTATTGCGCGGATTCGCATAGGGCGGTTTGCCCTCGGCGACGATCGCGGCGTTCAGATTCTCGAAGTCCTCGAGCCGGAAATACACCTCACCGCGCACCTCGAGCAGCTCCGGAATCGGGAATTCCGTTGTGGGCGTGAGCTGTTCGGGGATGTCCTCGATCGTGCGCGCGTTGAGGGTGACATCCTCACCGGTGCGGCCGTCGCCACGGGTGGCACCGCGCACCAGCCGGCCGTTCTCGTAGACCACGTTCAACGCCACGCCGTCGATCTTCACCTCGCAGACGAAGTGCGTATCGGCCCCGGTTTCGGCGACCACCCGGCTGATCCAGGTGCGCATCTCGTCCTCGTCGAACACGTTGTCCAGCGAGAGCATGCGCTCGAGATGGTCGACCGCGGTGAAATCGGTGGCGAAGCCGCCGCCGACCAGCTGCGTCGGCGAATCCGGTGTGCGCAGGTCCGGATGCGCCTCCTCCAGCGCCAGCAGGCGCTGGAACAGCTTGTCGAACTCACCGTCGGAGATGATCGGCGCATCGCGCACGTAGTACCGGAACTGGTGCTCGCGGACCTCCTCGGCCAGCTGCTGCCATTCGGTGCGCTCGTCGCCCGTCGCCGCCTCGGCGGTGTCGGCCGCCTCGGCGGCACGTGCGTCCTCGATCCCGGTTTCGCTCACCTCTGGCACATTAGCCCAGCCCACCGACATGCTCGCGGACCCTTCGGGCACGTCGGAATCAGGCGTTGACGGCGGCCCGGACATCGTCCGGCCAGGACTTGGGCGCCGATTCGAAGGTGCGATCGGCGTTCGCGAGTACCGCCCGGCCGAGCGCGTAGTTGCCGGTGCCGCCGATGATCGCACCGAGGCCGGCGGGCAGCGCCCGGCCGAACAGCAACGCCCCGCGCTTCGCGATGAACCCGACGATGAATTTGCGGGCCATCGGATTGTCGATCGAGCGGACCACCGGAAGCTTGTCCGCCACCGCCGAGGCCCAATCCTTGGCCGACTGCCCGGCGCCCTTGCCGAGCAACTGCGCCCCGCCCTCGCCGAGGACCACCGCCACCACGAGCGTCCGGCGCTGCTGCTGCGACATCGTTCGCATCCCGTGCAGCTCGCCCACCGAGACGGCGTAGAACGCCGAGGCCTCCATGAAGAAGACCGATTCCACACCGCTGGCCGCCAGTCCGATGATCGTGCCCACTCCGGGCACCGCCGCCGACAGGCCCGCGAGTGTGCCACTGACGGTCACCGCGCCCAGATAGCGCCACCGCAGGCCGCGCTCGATATCCTCCGGCGTCCGCTCCGGATGCTTGCGCCGCAACCGGCCGACGTACTTCGCCGCCAGCGGTTCCTGCACCCCCGTCCCCGCCCGCACGAACGTCTCCACCGACTTCTGCACTACCCGCTCGAACATTCGGACGGCCCCTTTCCTCGACACCGGCGACCCTACGGAGAACACGCCGATTCCTGTCCCACCGACACGAACCGGACGAACGTCACCGCCCGGCCGCCGCACTTTCGCACCGAAACCGTCGCGACCACCGCACCCGGGGCGCCGCACCGCGACAACTTCGCTCGGCAGTGCGATTACCCGTCCGCCGGTGATTCACTCGCCGATGTGCCGCGGCCCATGGTCGGGCGACGCCGGGAAGGCCCGAATTCAGAGAAGTTGACTGTCCCGGCAGAGGCTCGGGCCGCGCGCGGAGGGCGGCGCCGGATGGCTGCCGGGGTCGAACGTCCACGAGTCCACGGCCGCGGCGGGCCGCCAGAACAGCAGACCGTCCCCGCTCGGCGTGACTTCGTAGACATTGTCGCGCCCTTCGATCAACTGGTCGCCCACGCAGTAATCGGTGTATTCGGTGCCGGGTTGCCGGGCTCCCGCGCTGAAATGTCCGGCGGGCGCGTTCGCCGCCCCCGGATCGGGCACCGTACTCGACCCCATCGCCGCCGCCCCGCGAATCCACCGAGGTGCGCCGGCGGCGTCGGTTCCGCAGCTGTAACTCCACCCGCCCGCCGTGACGGTCTCTCCGCGCGGATGCGCGGTGTCGGCCCAAAGACACTGCGTGGCAACCGGATCGACGGCCGCATGGTCCGGCGCCCCGGCAGCGCCACCGGGTGCGGCCGCCGCGATCGCACCGGCGAGGGCAACGCCGGCCGCCACTACTCGTGCCCACTGCACCCCGAATGCCACGTTCATCTTCTTCACTCCTCGCAGTCGTTGTGCCTGCAGATAGGAGCGCGGGTTACGCGGCGCGGCGCTCCGCCCGGCTCGTGGCGCGTAACCGGTGGTCTGTGTAACCGCCCTGCTATCTAATTGATGGCGGCACAGTTTTCGACGGCGGTGGCACAGTGTCCGCACACCCGATCGGCCCGAGAGGGACTCGAGTGCGGCGGCACCGGAGAGGAGGGCGGCGGCAGATGAGCGGGCAGCCCGAGTCGGCGCCCACACCGGCGCCGCCATCCGGGGACGGCTACGCCGACTGGGAGGAGATCTTCCGCGGCAATGTCGGCTGGGTATACGCGCTGATGCTCGCGAAGGTGGGCGCCGCGCCCGATGCCGAAGAGCTGACGACGGAGGTGTTCATGACGGCGCTGGAGCCATCGCCCCTCGGTGCGGAACCATCGGAGATTCCGGCACTGTTGCGACATACCGCGCGTGCGGTCCTGGCCCGCTATTGGCTCTCCCGGGTGGGCCGGGAGATCACCGTGATCGACACCGAGCCGCCCGGCAGTACCTCGACCACGCCGGCAACCTTCGGCGATCTGCTCGCCGAACTGCCGGAACCCGATCGGCGGATCCTGGAATTACGTTTCCTGCAAGGACTTTCGATGGCCGACACAGCGGCGCGGCTCGGTGTCAGCGTTCCCGAGGCCGAGGCACGCCAGCGCTCGGCGCTGCGATCGGCCGCCCGTCCCGGATCAGGAGGCTCGCTGTGAGCAGCAAAGATGTGGAGCGCTACGTCGACGACATCCTCGCCGGCCGCAGCCCGCGCGGTTTCCGGCCCGACGATGACGACGCCGCCCAGATCCGCGCCGCGATCGCGCTGCGGGCGGCCCGGACCGGCGCCGGCAGTCCCGACGAGGAGTTCATCGCCCGACTGCATGACCGCCTGTCCGAGGACCTCGACGAGCCCGCCGCCGACCCGGGTGCGCGCACGCGGCGTCCCACCCGGCGCGCGGTCTTGATCGGCACGTCGGTGGCGGCCGCGGCCGCGGCGGGCGGGGTGATCGACCACACGGTGCTGAGCGGATCCGGCGAGCCGAAAGTTCCTGCCGCACAGCAGACCCTGGTGCCGTCGCACGGAACCTGGCAGCCGGTCCTCGCCAGTGCGGAGCTGCCCGACGGCGCGACCACACCGTTCGATCTCGGCGCCGTCAACGGCTTCCTCCGCCGCCGCGACGGGGTCGTCTACGCGCTGTCGGGAATCTGTACCCATCAGGGGTGCAAATTGTGGCTGGACGCGGCGGCGGCTCGGCTGCGCTGCCCGTGCCACTCGACCTCCTTCGGTTTCGAGGGTGAGGTCGTGACCCACGAGCTGCCCCGCACGCCCGCCCCCCTGCCGCGGCTGCAGGTCCGTGAAGCGAACGGCTCGATCGAGGTGTTCGCACCGGAGAAGCCGGCCTGACGGCGCGCACCGAACCGCATGTAACCACATCCCGTATCTATCCCTGACAGGCGCGTGCGTCACCGGGCTGCAGGAGGGTGGTTGGGATGGCAGGGCGATCCACGGCCGGGTCGCGATCGCCGGAGGAGCCCCGGCGCCGCGACCTGCGACTGGTACCGCAAGATCGCTATCCCAGCTGGGAAGAGGTGTACCGGGACAACGTCGGCTGGGTCTACGCGCTGATCTTCGGCAAGGTCGGCAACAAACCGGATGCGGAGGATCTCACCGCGGAGGTGTTCGTGGCCGCACTGAAACCGCTGCGGATCACCGCGAGCGTCGCCGAGGTGCGCGCCTATCTGCGGACCACCGCTCGCACGGTGCTCGCCGCGCACTGGCGATCGCGGATGGGCCGCGAGATCACGGTCATCGACGACGACATTCCGGACGAGACCGCTTCGGCGCCAACCGATTCCGCCGCGTCGCGGGCACCCGAACACGTCCGCGCGGTCTTGGGCGAACTCCCGCAACGCTACCGCCAAATTCTCGAACTGCGTTTCCTGCAGGGATTGTCGGTGCGCGAATCGGCCGCCGCGCTCGGCATCAGCGTGGCCAATGCGAAGGTGCTGCAGCATCGGGCGCTGCGCGCGGCGTCGGAACTGAATATCGACCTCGGCCTGTAACCCGGTCGCCTATCTGTCGGTGAAGCCCCGCACTCCGCGGGGTCCGGATGGAGGCCGGATCCGATGCCACGACACCTCGTTCTGAATTTCACCGCCGCCGCGACGGTCGCCCTCGGCGTCATCACACTGTCGGCGTGCGCGACCCCCGCCGACAAGGGGGCTAGCCCACCCGCTCCCACCGTCCGTTCCGAGGACCCCGGTCTGGGTATGACCCCGGGCGGCCCGGAACCGATGCCGAATATGCCCGGAATGTCGAATGTGCCTCGCACGCCGGCCGCCGTGGCCGGACCGAACGCCGTCGCCATCGACAATTTCGCCTTCGGCCCGCAGACCGTGACCGTGAGGGCCGGCACCACCGTGACCTGGACCAATCGCGACGAGGAACCGCATACGGTGGTGGCGCGCGACGGCTCGTTCCACTCCCCGGGAATGGGCACGGGGGCCACATTCAGCTTCACCTTCGCCCAGCCGGGCACCTTTGCCTACTTCTGCTCGATCCATCCCTTCATGCACGCGACAGTGGTGGTGACCCCGTGACCGAACAATTCCCACGGCACACCGATCCGCGCGATCCGCACGCCATGACCCGGCGCCAGCTGCTACGCCACAGCGCCTGGTTCGGCGCGGCCGTCGGCCTGACCGTGGTCGGCGGCGAGGTCATCTCCCATGTGGCGGGCGCGGTCCCGGCCACTGCCGAACGCCCCACCCTGCGATTCGCGCAGATCAGCGACAGCCACATCGGATTCCAGGGCACCGCCAACGCGAATGTCACCGACACCTTCACCGAGGCGATCGATCAGGTCAATACCCTCGGATACACACCGGATTTCGTCATTCACACCGGTGACCTGACACACCTCGCCACACCCGCGCAATTCGATCAGGTCCGCCAGATGATGTCCGGATTGTCCACACCGCACATCTTCACCGTGCCCGGCGAACACGATTCGACCGACGACGGCGGACAGCGCTACCGCTCGGTGTTCGGCAAGGGCACCCGCGGTGACGGGTGGTACAGCTTCGACATCGCGGGAGTGCACGTCATCGGGTTGGTCAATACGCTCAACGCGCAGAATCTGGGCCATCTCGGACAGGATCAGATCGACTTCGTCCGCGCCGACGTGGCGGGATTGTCCGCCGACACCCCGATCATCGTCTTCAGCCATATCCCGCTGTTCGCGATGTATCCCCAATGGGGTTGGGGCACAGACGATGCCGCGCAAGTACTGAGCCTGCTGCGGCGGTTCTCCTCGGTCACCTGCCTCAACGGCCATGTGCATCAACTCTTCACCAAGACCGAGGGAAACATCACCTTCTTCAGCGGGACGACCACCGCCTATCCCCTGCCGCATCCCGGCGACGGGCCCGCGCCCAAACCGGTGACGTTGCCGGCCGGAAAGCTCCACGACGCCCTGGGGATCCGGGAAGTGAGCTACCAGCAGGGCCGGCAGATGCTCGCGATCAAGGAGCAGACACTGCGATGAACACGCTATCTACCGCACGGTCGCGGTTCCCGGCGCGCCTGGCGATCAGCGCCGGACTCGTCACGACCGGTGTCGTGCACACCCAGCTCTACGGCCGGGGCTATCGCTACATCGACTACGTGGGCCCGTCGTTCGCCATCCAGGCCGCCGCCGCCTTCGCGCTGGCCGCACTGGTTCTCGTCGGCCCCTGGAGCCTGCGCGCGGCGGCGGCGGTGCTCAGCGCCGCCTCCCTGGCCGGCTTCGTGCTGTCGCGAACGAGCGGCCTGTTCGGATTCACCGAAACCGGCTGGCAGCCGGCACCGCAGGCGATGGTCGCGGTCGTCGCCGAGATCGTCACCCTCGTGGTCTGTCTGGTCTCGCTGTACCGGAGCGAACTTCGCACCTGATGTCGCGGCGCCGCCCGGCGGACGGCAGGATGGCTCGGGTGCTGCGTAGTTTTCAGGTGACCAATCACCGTTCCCTGGCCGAACCACAGGAACTCCGCCTGGTGTCGAGCCGGGCCGGTGCGCTGCCCGCTCCCGTCACCGCCGTCCACGGCGCGGCGGCGAGCGGGAAATCCGGTCTCGTCGACGCACTGGCCCACATGCGCGACGCGGTCCTGCATTCGGTGACCGGCTGGGATCCCTACGCCGGGCCGGTGCGCACGCCGCATCTCGGATTCGCCGACCGGCCTTCGGAATTCGTCGCCACCTTCGTCGCCGAGGGCACCCCCTACACCTATGGGTTCCGCCTCGACAACGCCGATGTCACCGCCGAATGGCTGCATACGCATCCGCACAACCGCAAACGCGTCATCTTCGAACGGGAGCGCGAGCAGATCCGGATCGGGCCGATGTTCGAACCGGTGCGCTTCGGCATCACCGCACTGGTGCCGCTGGTGCGGCCGAATGCGCTGCTGCTCAGCCTGACCGGGCAGATGTACGCCGAGGCGCTGGTGCCCGCCTATCGCTGGTTCTCCGCGCAGCTCGACGTCCAGCGCGGGCCCGCCGACCCGCACAGCATCGCCGAGCGCCTCGGCGGGCACATCTCGCGCTCCGCCGACAACGCCGCGCGGCTGCTGATGCTGCTGCGCTCGGCCGAACTGGGCATCGAGGATCTGCTCCTGGCCGAGAACGATCCGATGTACGCCGACTACCTGCGCGATATCGACGGCGAAATCGCCGGGATGGCAAAGGAATTGGATGCCTGCGCCGCCTCGCCCGCGCACGCCCTGCGGGTGCGCGAAACCCTCGGCGTGGAACCCGTCGCCCTCGAGCGGGAACTGAGCAATCTGCGCGCGGCCCGCGACACCCTCTACGCGCGCATGGTCGCCCGCCGCGGGGTCGGGCTCGGCGTGGTCCACGAGGGCATCGACGCCGCCTTCGACATCGCCGACGAATCCACCGCCACACTGGCCCTGCTGCGCCTGCTGCCGACCGTGCTCGACGCGCTCGACACCGGCCGGGTGCTGGCGGTCGACGATGTCGACACCCACCTCACCGGGGACACCGCCGACCGGCTGATCCAGCTGTTCCAGAATCCGGAGACCAACTCCCGGGGCGCGCAGCTGATCTTCACCACCCGCAACCGCACGCTCATCGACCGCGGCAACGGGCGCTCACAGTCTCGGCGCACCCGGGTGTGGCAGGTCCGCCGCACCGCCGCCGGCACCAGCGAGCTCAGCGCCGGCTGATATCGCCTTGGCGCCCCGGTGACGGCGGCACATCGAGGCTGTCCCGTTTGTCCGCCTAGCATGGAGGCATGCTGCTGCAGATCGTGTTCATCGTGTTGATCGCCGGCGCACTGATCGCGCTGCTGATGAACTTTCGCGGCCGGGGTCGTTTCGGTGGTTTCCAGCGCGGCGCGCAGGAGGCCGGGACGCTGCGGATCACCGGCGTGAGCCCGCGCCCGGCCGCGCAGGGCGAGCAGTTCGTGACGATCACCGGCACGATCTCGGGGCCGAGTGTTGCGGCCGAGACCGTGTACGGGCGCTTCGCCTGGGACGTCAACCAGTGGCCGTTCCCCGGTGAGGACCTCCCCGTCGTCTATCCACCGGGTAAGCCTCAGCACTGGCAGATCGGCCATCCCGACCCGGGGCCGTCCACAGGATTGTGATCCCGGCGCAGCCCCCCCGCCGCGCCCTATTCGAAGGTGAGCGAATCCGGGTCGTCGGCGTAGGCGCGGGCCACGTCGGACGACAGGTCCAGCGCACGGCGGGCCCACGCCAAGGGGGCGGCGGCCAGGCCACACGCGGGGGTGACCAGGATGCGGTCGGTGAGGGTGCGCCGCGGGAAGCCGAGGCGGTCCACGAGGCGCACGCCCGGTTCGGCGAGCTGCCGCCAGGTGGGCGGGGTGGCCGGTGCCGTGGTGGGGACCAGCCCCAGCGCGAGATATTTGCCCGCGTCCAGTAGTTCACCGACGGCGTCGAGGTTGCCGGTGGCGATGGCCGCCATATCGAAACCTACTGCGGCAGCGGAACTTCCGCGCAGAAACGACAGTGGCGGCGCATCGGCGCAGCTGTGGATCAGCACCGGGACGGACTGGGCCGTGACGACCGTGTCGAGGATGTGCAGCGCCTCCGGCTCGGGAACCGGGCGCACGGTGTTCAGCACGCTGGCGCCGCGCAGACTTCCCTCCAGCACCGCCCCCAGCGACGGTTCGTCCAGTTGCACGACGACATCGGCGCCCAGCCGTTTGGCCACCTCGGCGGCATGATCGGACAGCCCCTCGGCCAATGATTCCGACAGGTCGCGCACCGCACCGGAGTCGGTGAGCACGCGATGACCGTTCGCCAGTTCGACCTGCGCGGCGAGCGTCAGCGGTCCGACCGACTGCACCTTGAGCGTGCGGCCGGCACCGGTGAGACCCGCTGTCTCCCAGGCTTCTTCGAGCGCGTCGAGATCGGTGCGAAGCAGATCGTGCGCGCGGCGCGCGGTCGCTCCGGGGCGGGGGCTCAAGCGGTAGCCGCGGGTGGTGGTGTCGAACTGCATGTCGACCAGCAACGCCGAGGCCCGCCCGACCATATCGGAACCCGCACCGCGCCCGGGCAATTCGGGTAGATGGGCGAGTTCGGGGAGCTCCCCCACAATGGTGGCGGCGGCCTCGCGGGGGTCGGTGCCCGGCCAGGAACCGACACCCGTGGCGATACCTCCCCGCAGGCTCGGCCGCGCGTCGGATCGGTTCTCGCTCGTCATATGTCACCCATCTCGATCACCGCGCCGAACGTCGGCGGCCGCATGACGTGGTCACGCACGGCGCAACCGTATCCGAGCGTGGACGCGGAGCCGGCCGTACTCCCCGAAGTGGCCCCCGACCCGGACGACGTCCGCGCTCACCGCGCGGAATCCGCGACCAGCTCCCCGGCGCGCTCACGTCCGGTACCGCTGATGGTGCCGCTGCCGATCACCCGGTCTCCCAACGGATCCGGCAGATAGGCCACTACCGCCTGCCCGCGCGCCACGCCGGTCAGGGGCTCGCGCAGCCGCGCGATCAGACCGCCGTCGACCGCCTCCACGACGGCCGGGGCGATGCCGCCGTGCGCACGCACCTGGACGACACAGTCGAACGGCCCGGACGGCACCTCACCGGAGGTCCACACGGCCCGGTCCGCCCGCACCGTCCAGACGTCCAGATCTTCGGCGGGCCCGACGTGGACGGTGCCGGAGTCCGGGTCGATCTCGGTGACGTAGCGGGGGCGGCCGTCCGCGGCGGGGCCGGGCAGCCCGAGCCCCTTGCGCTGGCCGATCGTGAATCCGTGCACGCCTTCGTGGTCGGCCAGTTTGCGGCCGTCGCTGTCGACGATGGCGCCGGGACGCACACCGATCGAGGCGCCGAGGAACGCGCGGGTGTCGCCGGAGGGGATGAAGCAGATGTCGTGGGAGTCGGGCTTGTTCGCGACGGCGAGACCGCGCTCGGCGGCCTCTTCGCGGATGCGCGGCTTCGGGGTGTCACCCACCGGGAACATCGCCCGCGACAGCTGGTCGGCGGTGAGCACGGCCAGCACATAGGACTGATCCTTGTCGGCGTCGACGGCGCGGCGCAGCACACCGTCGGACAGCTGCGCGTAGTGGCCGGTCACCACGGCGTCGAATCCGAGCGCGGCGGCGCGGTCGGCCAGGGCCGAGAACTTGATCTTCTCGTTACAGCGCAGGCACGGATTCGGCGTCTCGCCGGCCGCGTAGGCGGCGACGAAGTCGTCGATCACGTCCTCTTTGAAGCGGTCGGCGAAATCCCAGACGTAGAACGGAATTCCGAGCACGTCGGCGGCGCGGCGCGCATCGCCGGCGTCCTCCTTGGAACAGCATCCGCGCGACCCGGTGCGCAGTGTTCCGGGGGTGGCCGACAGGGCCAGATGCACTCCGACCACCTCGTGGCCGGCGTCGACCGCACGCGCGGCGGCCACGGCGGAATCGACGCCGCCGCTCATCGCTGCCAGCACTCTCATCGCGTACCTCCTTTCGCACCGGCCAGTCCGGCCGCTTCGGCCCGCTCCACCACGGAGGGCAGAACTTCCAGCACTCTGTCGATCTCGGCCGCGGTCGTGGTGTGACCGAGCGAGAACCGCAGGGAACCGCGCGCCTGACGCGGTTCGACCCCCATCGCGAGCAGTACATGGCTCGGCGCGGCCACCCCGGCGTTGCACGCCGATCCGGTCGAGCACTCGATCCCCGCGGCGTCGAGCAGCATCAGCAGGGAATCGCCCTCGCAACCGGGGAAGGTGAAGTGGACGTTTCCGGGCAGGCGCCGCTCACCGGTAGCGCCGTTGAGGACGGCCCCGGGCATCGCGTCGCGCACGCCGGCGATCAGGCGATCGCGCAGCTCGATCAATTCCGCTGTGCGCGCGGGCATTTCCCGCACGGTCTCCCGCAGCGCCGCGGCGATTCCCACCGCGCCCGGCACATCGGAGGTGCCCGATCGCAGATCGCGCTCGTGGCCGCCGCCGTGCAGCAGCGGCACGCAGCCGACCTGCCGGCCCAGCAGCAGGACCCCGCATCCGTGCGGACCGCCGACCTTGTGCCCGGCGAAACTGGCCGCCGCCAGGCCACTCGTTGCGAAATCGATGGGCAGCTGGGCGGCCGCCTGCACCGCGTCGCTGTGCATCGGAACGTCGAATTCCTGAGCGACGGAAGCCAATTCGACGATCGGCTCGATCGTGCCGACCTCGTTGTTGGCCCACATCACGCTGACCAGGGCGGTATCGTCGGCGTGCGCCGACAGCGCTTCGCGCAGCGCCCCCGGCGAGACGATGCCCTCGGAGTCGACGTCGAGCAGGGTGACCTGGGCGCCCTCGTGCTGCTGCAACCAGTCCACCGCGTCGAGCACCGCATGGTGTTCGACCGAGCTCACCAGGATGCGGGTGCGGCGCGGATCGGCGTCGCGACGAGCCCAGTAGATGCCCTTGACCGCGAGATTGTCACTTTCCGTACCGCCCGAGGTGAAGATCACCTCCGAGGGCCGCGCCCCGAGATCGGCCGCGACGGATTCGCGCGCCTCCTCCAGCAATCGCCGCGCGGTGCGGCCGGAGCCGTGCAGGGACGACGCGTTACCGACCGTGCCGAGCACAGCCGTCATCGCCTCGACGGCGGCCGGGAACATGGGTGTCGTGGCCGCGTGATCGAGGTAGACCGTCTTGGGCGCCGCTGCGACCGGACCCGGGAAAGCCGACATCATGACCGATCCAGCCTATCCCACCGTTGACCTGCACACCTTGGGGGTATCCTTCCGCCTTCCGCGTACCACCTACGCTTCACCCCCATCGGCAACCCGGCTGCCCTCCCCCGATATTCCCGATGGCCGCCGGAGATTTTTCGGCGTCCCCGATATTCCGGCGGACAAATCCGGCAGCACCGAGCCAAGCATGTGCTCGATATTTGCTGAAGCCGGAAAGCTTACTCACCACGAATCCCCCGAATTTCCACCGAACGAACACTACCATTCGAAAACGACTGGACACCAGGTTGTTTCGGGCCGGCGACCAGCTCGCGGAAAGTTTGCGGATAACCGCGTTTCTGACTAGGCTGCCTCGCAGAACGATCACCACGGCGCGGCGCGGACAGCGCTCGAGCGGGAGCGATTCCGATATTTCCCCGACTCGCCGTGGATGTGCTGGGGGTTATTCGCAGACATGTGACGGTTGAGCCCGGTATGCGGCAGATCGAGTCCGGGCTGTGAGGTGAGGAGAACGGTGAGCGGCAAACTGATCACGACAACTCCGTCGGCGGCTCTGCTGGTCGAGGAGATCGTCGATCGCTACGGCTCGGTCGAGCAGTTCTGCAACCAACTGCGCCGGGACCTGGACGACCCGACCGTGCAACTGCCGCGCCTCACCCATTTCATGCCGCCGGACGGCCCCCATCCCCCGCCTCATCTCGCCTGGTCACAGGCTCCGTGCGCGGAACCGGCGCCGATGACCGAAGCCGGCGCGACGCCGCCCCGACCCTACGGCGACGCCGAGTCCCCGGCCGTCCCGGATCCGGCCTCGGGCGGCGAGCCCGCTCCGCCCACGCCCTCGCGAGCACAGCCCATGACCGCCGAAGCGCACGTGCGCCGCAGCCTGTGGCGTCGATTGCTGGCCTGGTTGTGATTCGTCTCACCGATCTGCGGGATACCTTCTGTCACAACGTATTCGGGTCCGAAGAGCGTTGTCTCGTCCACCCCGGCCGGGTCCCGGCGCCCTGATCTCCTCGGTTGCCGGCCCGGCTTCGCCTACCCCCCGGAAGTGATCGTCGATTCCGGGCGGTTGATGATCGTGGGTGCCCGGCCGTCGGCCGGTGAGGAAGGAGTTCGGCGCCATGGACAGTGCGTTCTTCCGCGTCAAGCACGAGGAGACCGAGGAACTGCACCCCGAACCCCGCGCGGGCAGCGGCTGGGGTGCGGACCAGATGCGCGGGCCGGCCGTCAGCGCTGCGCTGGCGCGAGAGGTCGAGCGGACGGTCGAGGCCCTGGGCCGTCCGGATCTGCAGCCGGTGCGGTGGACGCTCGATCTGTTCCGCGCGGTCCGGATGCGCCCCTCGGTGACCTCCGCGACGATCGTCCGTGAAGGTCCCCGCCTCTGCCTGGTCGACGCGGTGCTGAGCCAGGACGGCGAACCGGCGGCTCGCGCGAGTGCGCTGTTCCTGCGAGCGAGCGAGGCCCCGCCCGGGCAGGTGTGGTCCGGCGGCACCACCCCGACCGCCCCCGATCCGGGCATGCGCGCTACCCGCGACCCGGAACGGCTCTACCACGCCGAATCCGAGGGCTGGGGCGAGTGGTCCGACGCCTTCCTCGGCAGCCCCCGAAAACGCATCTGGCACTTCGCAATTCCGGTGGTCGAGGGCGAGGAGCCGACCCCGTTCCAGTTCGCGGCCTCGGTCGCCGACGTCACGAATATGGTGTCCAATCTCGGCAGCGCGGGCTTGGAATACATCAATCCCGATGTGACGATGGCGATCACCCGGCTGCCGGCCGAGAGGGAAATCGGCCTCGCCCTCACCGAACGCGTCGAACATCACGGCCTCGCCGTCGGCACCGCGGTGATGTTCGATCGCGACGGCGCCCTCGGCACCACCACCGTCTCCGCCATCGCGAACGCCCGCCGCGCCGTACGCCTCGTCCCCGGCGCCGACTGAGAGCGACCGTTTCTCGTCGGCGCCGCTCGACCGGCATCCCGGCGTGATCAGCTCTCCGGGGTGGGGCCGGTGAGGACGGTTTGCGCGGTTTTGCGGAGGGCGGCGACGAGGCGGCTGCGGTCGTCGGCGCGGGTGGCCAGGACTACGTGGGCCGGGTCGACGTCGGTGAGGGGGACGGCGGTGAGGTCTGGGCGGAGAGTGTGAATTCGGAAGCCGGCGGCGATGGCGACGGCCTCGCCGGCGGCGATGATCTCGAGTTTGTCCTCCATCGCGTCGATGATCGGGCCGTCGGGGGCGGAGCGTCCGTCGGGGCGAGGGTCGATGCGCCAGTAGGCATTCCAGGCCGGATCGGAATCGCGGAGCCGGGGCAACGGTTCGTCGGCGATATCGGCGAGGGTGACCGATTCCTTGCCCGCGAGCCGATGGGAGGTCGGCAGGATCACCACCCGCGGTTCGTCGTAGAGGACGGTGACGTGCAGCCGCTCGGTGGGGAAGGGCAGCCGGGTGACCAGCGCGTCCACGCGATGTTCGAGCAGCGCGGCGGGGACGTCGTTCCAGGGCACGTGCTGGGCGCGCACCTCGGCATCGGGATGGCGGCGGCGCAGTTCCCGGACGGCGGGGGTGACGATCAGCCCGCTGGTATAGCCGACCGCGAGGCGCCCCGGCTGGGCGACGGCGCGGGTCTTGGCGACCGCCGCGGCCGCCGCCCGGAGCAGCGCATGGGCCTGCGGCAGGAACACCTCACCGGCCTCGGTGAGCCGGCTTCCCTGCGGAGTGCGGTCCAGGAGGCGAGCGCCGAGTTGCTGTTCCAGTCGGTGGATCTGGCGACTCAGCGACGGCTGCGTGACGTGTAGCGACTCGGCCGCGCGACCGAAGTGCCGATGATCGGCGACCACGGTGAAACAGTGCACCAGCCGTAGATCGAGGTCCACGGGCGACGTCTCGGGCATGACGCCAGCTTAGCCGGGGGCCCGAGTACTCAGCTGCGCCTACCTGGGGCGATACGGAAAATGTATTGCGTCAGACGAAAGATTCATTGGCAGCGCGCCCGTCGCCGGTGCGAGAGTGAGTTGGCGGCGGAGATCCGGCGGCGGCGTCGACAGGAGCGGGACCCACCCCGCGCCGACGCCTCACGACACTGCTCTCGCGCCGTCAGGTCAACGGCACCGGTTGCACTACCGTCCGCTGGTCCGCGGCACCGGTTTTCGCTACCGGCCGCCGGTCCGCGGCACCGGTTGCACCACCGGCCGCCGGTTCGCGACACCGGTTGGCACTACCGGCCGCCGACCCCGAGACACTCGTCGAGACCTACGTATTCCTCACCAGCACAACCCATTTCGACGAATCTCCGTACATCCCAGGAGGGACAATCGATGACAAGCAACACCGTCGTGGAAGCCGCACGCAGCGCGCTGGGACCGGTCGGCGTCACCCTCCCGGTGTCGTTCACCCGGACGCCCTCGGCACAGGAGCAACGCAGCGCGGGCCGCCGGTTGGAAGAGGCCGGCGTCCGGGCGGTATGGACCAACGAGGTGATCGGCAAGGACGCCTTCGCGCACCTGGCCGTTCTGCTCGCCGCCACCGAACGGATGACGGCCGGAACCTGCGTGGCCAACATCTGGGCTCGGGCACCGCAGACCGCGCACGGCGCCGCCGCCTACCTCGCCCAGGCATATGCGGGGCGATTCGTGCTCGGCCTGGGTGTGGGGTATCCGCAGCAAGCCGACAGCGTCGGCCGCGAATTCGGCAGCCCACTGACGACCATGCGGGACTACGTGGCGGGGATGGACGCACAAACCTGGCCACCCGCGCCCGAGACGTCCTATCCCCGCATTCTCGCCGCGAACGGTCCGAAGATGCTCGCCCTCGCTGCCGATATCGCCGACGGCGCCCTGCCGGCCGGCCTGCCCGCGGAACATACCGCGCGCGCCCGGGACGCGCTCGGCCCCGGAAAACTGCTGGTGGTGGGCCAATCGGTGGTCGTGGACGATGATCGCGGGCGAGCCCGCGCGACCGCCCGCGAGGTGGTGCGAACGTGGGCCGCCCGGCCGTCGTTTCGCGCCACACTCGTCGAATTGGGCTATCCGGCAATCGAAATCGACGAACTCGGTGACCGGGTCGTGGACGCACTCGTCGCCCACGGCCGCGCGGAATCCATCGCGGCCACGATCCGCTCCCATCTGGACGCCGGGGCGGACCATGTGGTGCTGCTGCCACCGATCGGCACCGAATTCGGCTCCGGTATCGAGCAGTTGGTGTCGATCGCGCCGGCCCTCGGCGAGATCGGCTGAACGCGCCGACTCCGCCCTCCCTCGCCGCAGCAGGTCGCGGGCGTATGGTCGCCGCATGCGCCTGAGCACCCGAAATCAACTCGACGGCACCGTCGTCTCGGTCACTCGCGGTGAGGCCATGGCAGTCGTGCGGGTCCGCCTCACCGGCGGGGACGAGATCACCTCGTCGATCACCCGCGATGCCGTGGACGATCTCGGCCTCACCGAGGGCTCGACGGTCAAGGTGCTGATCAAATCGACCGAGGTGACACTCGGCATCGAATAGATCCACCGGCCACGCCCTCCGGCGGCACACGTAGCCTGGTCTGGTTCGTTCCCGGACGCGGCCGGTGCCGGCCGGGTCGTGCGATGGAGGTTGTGCCGTTGTGACCGTCACGCTGCGTCCGGACGCGCGGTTGCGGTTCTCGCCCGACGGACGAGTACTGCTGGGCGGCAGTCCGCTACGAATGCTGCGCCTCTCCCCCGCCGGCGCCCGCCGAGTGCGGGCCTGGTTCGCGGGCGAGCCGGTCGGCAGTGATGCGAGCGCGCAGGCGCTGGCGCAGCGGATGCTGGCGGCGGGCGTCGCGCACCCGGCAGTCGGGCAGGGCCGCCACACCACGGCCGATGTCACGGTCGTGATCCCGGTCAAGGACAACCTCCCTGGACTCACCCGGCTGCTCGCCGCGACCGGTGACGTGAGCGCCCGCATCGTGGTCGACGACGGTTCGGCCGAGCCGATCACCGATGGTGTCGCCGAGGACGGGGACCGCACGCACGCAACACCGACCGTGACGATCGTCCGGCACGCGTCCGCGCGCGGCCCGGCGGCAGCCCGCAACAGCGGATGCCGCGCGGTCGCCACCGAGCTGATCGCCTTTCTCGATTCGGATATCGTGCCCGATCCGGGCTGGCTCGACCCGCTCCTGCCGCTGTTCGACGATCCCGCGGTCGCGGCCGTGGCTCCTCGGGTGCGGACCTTCGAGCACGGTGTGCTCGGCAGCTACGAGGCCCACCGGTCGAGTCTGGATATGGGTGGCGAACCGGCGGTGGTGCGGCCGGGCGGGCGCATCTCCTACGTCCCGACCGCGGCGCTGGTCGTGCGACGGTCGGCGTGGGAACGAGCGGGCGGATTCGACGAAAGCCTGCGCTACGGCGAGGATGTCGATCTGGTCTGGCGGCTCGTGAGTGACGGGAAAGTCGTTCGGTATCAACCCGATTCGGTGGTCCGGCACGAGCCGCGCACCACGCTGCGGGCATGGCTGCGGCAGCGCTACGACTACGGCACCTCGGCCGCTGTCCTGGCGCGGCGACATCCGGGACACCTGTATTGCGCGCGCCTGCCTCGCAGCACCGCGTTCCGCTGGGCCACGATCGCGCTGGGCCGCCCGTGGTTCGGCATCGTGACGGCCGTCGAACCGGTGCGGCAGCTGCGGCGGCTGCGTACCGTCGGGCTGCCGGCGTCGATGGCCGCGACGGTGGTCGGTGAGGCCGAAGTGTCCGCGGTGCGTCAGCTCGCGGATGCGCTGCGCCGAATCTGGTGGCCGGCAGCGTTGTTCAGCCGCCGCGGCCGCCGGTTGCTGCTCGCGGCCTACCTGCCGGTGGTGGCCCGCGCGGTGGCGGCCGGGCGGGATCCGCGGGCCGGACTGTTGCGCATCGCCGACGATCTCGCCTACGGGACGGGAGTGTGGGCCGGCTGTCTGCGGACGGGGACCGCCGAGCCGGTGGTGCCGCTGCTGTATCGAACCGACGGAGACAGTGATGCGACTGGCTGATCTGACCTCGGCGGACCTCGCCGAGGCCGACCGCGCGCCGCTGCTGGCGATTCCGCTCGGCGCGACCGAACAACACGGACCGCATCTGCCGCTGGGCACCGACACCACCGTGGCGGTGGAACTGTGCCGCCGCCTGGTCGCCACGCGTCCGGATATCGTTGCGGCGCCGGAGATTCCGTACGGCTCGAGTGGTGAACACGCCGGATTCCCGGGGACGTTGTCGATCGGGCACCGCGCCCTGGAACTGCTGATCGTCGAATTGATCCGCTCGGCAGACGAATTCGCGGGCGTGATCCTGGTGAACGGGCACGGCGGAAACCTCGAGCCACTACGGGCCGCCCAGCGCCTGCTCACCGCGGAGGGCCGATCGACGCTGGTGTGGTCGCCGACCGGTCCGGCCGACGACACCCACGCCGGACACGGGGAAACCTCGGTCATGCTCCACCTGGTCCCGGCGCGGGTGACGATGCACCGCGCCGAACCCGGCGCCACCCAGCCGCTGCGCGAGTTGATGCCGCGGCTGCGGTCCGGCGGGGTGAAAGCGGTGAGCGCCAACGGAATACTCGGCGATCCCACCACCGCCGACGCCGCCGAGGGCGCGCGGATCCTCGACCGCTGGGCCGGCGCATTGATCGCCGCGGTCGCCGAAAGATTCCCCGAACCGCGCTGAGGCAGGCCCCATCGCCGCCGGGAATCGGCCTAGCCTGGGCGAACCACTGCATCGCGATCGATGGAGGTAACGACATGGCCTGGACCGCCGCTCAGCTCGATCGGATCGAATCGTCCGAGGAACTGCAGATCACCAGCTATTACGAGAGTGGCGCACTGCGGGATTGGACCACCATCTGGGTGGTGCGCGTCGACAACGATCTCTACATCCGCTCCGCCTACGGTCGATCCGGCGGCTGGTACCGCCACGCCATGCACACCCGCGGCGCACGGATCCGCGCCCACGGCGTCGAAACCGACGTGACCCTGCACCCGGTCACCGACTCCTACATCAACGACCGCGTCCGCAAGGCCTACGAGTCGAAGTACCGCGACCAGCCCACCGCCCTCGAACCCATGCTGGCCCCCGCCGCCGAGAACACCACCCTGCGCATGGACCCTGTCGGGTAGTACGGGGATGGGCAGT
Organism: Nocardia sp. 852002-20019_SCH5090214; assembly: GCF_001665865.1. NCBI lineage: Bacteria > Bacillati > Actinomycetota > Actinomycetes > Mycobacteriales > Nocardiaceae > Nocardia > Nocardia sp. 852002-20019_SCH5090214. Next base: position 99,697 of record NZ_LZMK01000028.1, read on the forward strand.
CGCGGTCGACGTCATCCTCACCGGCATCGATACGGGGTCGTCCGGGCGCCGTCGACAGCTGTCGGTGCGAATAGGTATCGTCCGGACCTGTCGTAGACAGGGACCGAAGGGTGGGGCCGATGATCCGATCGAAGCGTTTCCGGAGCACAGGACGATGTGCCGTCGGATTCGTGAGCGCCGCGGCCGCGACCATTCTGATGGTCGCGCCGGCCGGTGCTGTCCCTGCACCCGGCAGCGGATCCGGGTCGCCGACTGCAGCTCCGGGCCCCGAGGTCGAGCTCAATGCCTACTGTGACGACCACGGTGGCAGCGCCCACCTCGCGAACGGCCGCACCGTCTATTGCACCCAGGTCGAAGGCACGGACGCCTACGTGTGGTCCTACTCGCGAGGACCCCTCAACCACGACCCCAATACCCGGGGCTATACCTGCGACGACAACGGCTGCCACTTCCCCGACGGTTCCGCCGTCCCCGGCTATCAGCGCTGCGGAATTCTCTGCGGCGAGCCGCCGACCAGTGGTGACATCCAAAGCGGTTTGGCCGACTGCTTCAATGCCGGCACACCGTTCGAGGAGTGTGAGCGGCGCATGCGGTGAGCGCCGGCGGCTCGTGTGGGCCGCCGGTGCTTCCGGGTTATCGCCCGGTGAAGTAGTGGCCCTCCTCCAGATCCTCGATGAGGTTGGGGTGCAAGGGTTTCCATCCGAGCAGGGACGTGGTCGCCTCGGCCGTGGTGGGGTTGTCCAGCTGGACCATGGGGGCGAGGAAACCGAAGTGAGCGGGGGCATCCTCGGCGGCGATGCTCACGACGGGGACGTCGAGGTGGCGGCCGATCACCTCGGCGATGCGGCGCAGCGGGATGCCTTCGTCGCCCACGGCGTGCAGGCGGGTGCCGGCGGGGGCGGATTCGAGAGCCAGGCGGTACAGGTTCGCCGCGTCGAGGGTGTGGCCGGCGGGCCAGCGGTTGGCGCCCTCGCCGACGTAGGCGGACACGCCCTTCTCGCGGGCGGTGGCGATCAGGATGGGGACGAAACCCTGGCGGTCGAGGGTGCTGTGCACGGTCGGTGGCAGCCGGACCACGCTGGATCGGATTCCGCGCTCGGCGGATCCGATCACCTCGTTCTCGGAGTCGATGCGCGGCCCGGCCGGCAGCGAGTCGGCTTCCGTGCCGGTTCGGCCCAGAGCCGCGAGCAGACCCGTTCCGGACGTACCGACCAGCGGCTTACCCGACCCCGCCAGGGCCTCACCGAACGCCCGGACGACCCGGAGGTCGGCATCCGCCGCACCGAGGAAGTCTCCGGCGATCATGTTCTCGTGTTTGAACGCCAGGTGGATCACGCCGTCGGCCGCGGCCGCCGCCTCGGCCAGCACCTCCGGCTCGTCCAGATTTCCGCGCTGCACCTGCGCTCCCGCGGCCTCCAACGCCGCGGCCGAGGCATCCGATCGTGCCAGTCCGATCACTTCGTGTCCCGCTGACAGCAGTTCGGGCACGACCGCGGACCCCACATGTCCCGACGCCCCGGTGATGAATACGCGCATGGAAAGACCTTCCCGCGAGGAATACGCCGCGCCTCTCGCACGGCGGCCGCCGATGTCAGCGACTGCCATCACGCTACACCTCGATGTCAGTCGCTGTCATCACCTACTGCCAGGCGAACCAGGAATCGCTCGACGCCCGGATACTTCTCCCCCAGCGAGGTCGTGGTGAGCAGGACCTAGGCGCCACCCACAGCCGCCGACAACAGCGAACGCACCCGGATATCCGCCGCGAGATCGCGACCGGCTCGAATCATCGTCATCCGGGCACGGTGTTCCCGGACCGGCACGCGCTCAGCACCTCGTCGAACGACAGTGGCCGCGAGGGAGCGCTCAGGCCGAATTCGCTGCGCGGCGTTCGATTTCCGCGGTGCTCCAGGCGCCGATCATGCGGGCGGTCATGACGATGGCTTCGCGGCGTTCCTCGGGGTCGACCTCGAGGGCGGAGGCGCGCAGGACCGCGGAGAAACCGGTGTTCACCAGGACGAAGGCCATGACGTCGAGTTCGTGGTCGTCGCTGGGGCCGAGGATCTGGATCAGCAGGACCTTCACCAGCAGGCGCAGGCGGGGTTCGAATTCGGGGATGCCGCTGTTGTAGAACTGCACTCCGGCAGCCAGGGCGCGAACCAGTTTCGCGTTGTCGACCAGTTCGTCGCAGATGGCGGCGAGGATGTCGGCGGTCATATCCTCGACCGAGCGGTCCGCGCGATCGAGCCGTTCGGTGAAGCGGCGTTCGATGCTCACCAGCAGTCGTTCCAGCAATTCCTCGACGATGACCGTGCGGTCGGAGAAGTACCGGTAGACGGTGCCGATGCTGAGACCGGCCTCGGCGGCGATCCGGTTGGTCGAGGTGTTCTCGATCCCGCGCTCACCGAACAACCGCGCCGCGGTGTCGAGGATGTGCTGGCGGGTTTCCTTCGCACGCTCCTGCGTCGGGCGTCGACGCTGACCGACCGCCTTGGACGGCATCACGCACTCCTACCTGATCTCGCGCCTGTTGGTCGGTTGCTCATCCTAGGATGCCCGGGAACGATATTTCGCCTGTTCGGCGGCTTGCGACGGCGAATTGGCCGAGTCCACAAAGGACCGGCGTTTCCGCTATTACATTGGCGCCACAGCAGTTTCCCCACCGAGAGGCCAACCATGTCGGATCGAGTCGTCGGAGTCGTCCTCGCCGCCGGGGCGGGACGGCGATTCGGCCGTCCCAAGGCCACGGTCGGCGACTGGCTGACCACCGCGGTGAACGCACTGCGCGACGGCGGCTGCGCGGAGGTCGTGGTGGTGCTCGGCGCCGCCGAGGTCCCACCCGTTCCCGCGACCACCACGGTGGTGGCGCAGGAGTGGGCCGAGGGAATGAGCGCGTCGGTGCGCACGGGAATCGGTGCGGCGCAGCGCCTCGACGGTGCCTACGCCGCCCTGCACGTGGTGGATACGCCCGATGTCGGCGCGGATGTCGTCGCCCGGGTGATCGAGCGAGCGACGGCCGACCCGTCCGGTATCGCGCGCGCGAGTTTCGCCGGACGCCCCGGCCATCCCGTGGTGATCGCCCGCCGGCACTGGGCCGACCTGCTGCCGACCCTGTCCGGTGACCGCGGCGCCGCCGCCTATCTGCGCACTGTCCCCGCGCAGACCGTGGAATGCGGTGATCTGGCCACCGGCCGCGATATCGACGAACCCGGCGACCTCGAGCGCTGACGCGGCCCGGTCAGCCCTGTCGTGCTCGCCGCCGGAGCGCGGCCACCAGCACCACGATCAGCAGCGCCGCCGCGAATCCGCCGTAGCGCAACAGATTTCCGGACCCCGCGGCCGCGAGCAGATCCAGCGGCTCCGCCGGGGTCCGCGGCGCGGCGGCGACGCTGCGCTGCCGTGGCGCGGTGACAGTGGCCGCGCCCGTATCCGGCGACTCCGTGACGGCGCGTAGCGGTTCGGCCACCGGCTGTGCCGAGGCGGTGATCTCGTCGGCGAGATTGGTGGCGAACTGCCCGATCAGCGTTCCCGCGACATCGGCCAGCGCACCCCGGCCGAACTGGGCGGGCTTACCGGTGATCGCCAGATCGGTATCGACGAAAACGTCTGTGCTGCCGTCGTTCTCGACCAATCGGCAGGTGATGGTCGCCTTCGCCGTGCCGTTGCCGCGCGCTTCACGGCCGCGGCCCTCGAGCACCGCGACCCCGGCCTGTTCGTCCTGCGAGACGACCTTGATGATCCCGTTGTAGCTCAACCCCACCGGGCCGAGTTTGACCTTGATCCGGCCGTGGAAATCGTCGCCCTCGCGCGAGGTGATGGTCGCGCCGGGCACACACGGTGCGATGCGTTCGATGTCGAGCAGTACCGGCCAGGCCTGCGCGGCCGGAACGGGGATGGTGAACGTGTTGTCGAGTTTCATGAAGGTCCTCGGTCGGATCAGGCCCGCCGCGCGGCGGGTGCGGCGATATCGGCCGCCGCCTCGTCGCCGGTGGACGATTCGGCACCGGCCTCGCGCGCATCGGCGGCGGCACGGACCGCGCGCACGATGCCCTGATATCCGGTGCAGCGGCACAGATTTCCCGAGATCGCCTCGCGAATCTCGGTGTCGGTGGGGTCGGGATTCTCCCGCAGGAAGGCGGTCGCGGACACGATGAAGCCGGGCGTGCAGAAGCCGCACTGCAATCCGTGTTCGGCGCGGAAGGCCTCCTGCACCGCCGACAATTTCCCGTCGGGTCCCGCGATGCCCTCGACGGTGGTGATCTCGGCGCCGTCGGCCTGGACCGCGAAGATCAGGCAGGAGCGGACCGCGGCGCCGTCGAGCAGGACCGTGCAGGCGCCGCACACGCCGTGTTCACAGCCGAGGTGGGTGCCGGTCAGCCCGCAGCGGTCGCGCAGATAATCGGCCAGCGTCAGCCGGGGCGCAACGCCGTCGCGGCGGCGGAAGCCGTTGATACGCACCTCGATATCGACCTCAGTCATTGCTCGCCTCCTCTATCGCGCGGCCCCACGCCCGCGCCACCATCGCCGCACCGAGCCGGCGGCGGTATTCGGCCGAACCGTGCACATCCGACGAGATCGCGGTCAGGTCCGCGGTCGCGGCGGCGCCGACCTCCTCGGCCGCCACCGCATCGGCGGGCCGGCCCAGCAGTGTGGCCTCGGCCCGATGCGCCCGCACCGGGGTCGGCGCGAGGCCGAACAGTCCGATCGCGCAGCGGTCGATGCGGGAGTCCCCGTCCAGCCGGACCGCTATCGCCGCCCCGGCCATGGCGAAATCGCCGCTGCGCCTGGTGAATTCCTCGATCGCGAAGCCGCTGCGCCCGGACCGGACCGGGAAGGTGATCGCGGTGACCAGTTCGTCGGGTTCGAGCGCGGTGGTCCACATGCCGGTGAAGAAGTCCGCGGCCGCGAGGGTGCGCCGTCCGCGCGGTGACAACGCCTCGATCTCGGCGTCCAGGGTCAGGGCCACCACCGGATATTCGGCCGCGGCGTCGGCATGGGCGATGGAGCCGCCGATGGTGCCGCGGTTGCGGATCTGGAAGTGCCCGATCAGCGGTGTCGCCCGGTGCAGCAGTGGTACCGCCCGGCGGACCTCCGCGGAGGCGCCGACCGCCGCGTGGGTGCTCCCCGCACCGATCCGCACAGTCGAGGCCCCGGCCTCGATACCGCGCAGGTCGTCGACTCGCCGCAGGTCGACGAGATGGTCGAAGACCGCCAGCCGCAATGCCAGCATCGGCACCAGGCTCTGGCCGCCGGCGATGACCTTGGCCTCGTCACCGAGTTCGGCCAGCAGCGTCACCGCCTCCTCGGCCGAGCCGGGGGCGTGATAGTCGAAGGCGGCCGGTTTCATGCCAATTCCTTCCCGGCGGCACGTGCCCGCTCCACCATCTCCACGATCCGTGCGGGTGCGAGCGGCAGCTCCCGAAGCTCGATCCCGAACGGCGACAACGCATCCGCGACGGCGTTGAGCACGGCCGGCGCCGCGCCGATCGCCCCGCCCTCGCCGACGCCCTTGAAGCTGCCCGGCCCCGGACTCGGCGTCTCGACGTGGCCGACCTCGATATCCGGAACCTCCATCGCGGTCGGCAGCAGATAGTCCAGGAAGGTCGTCGCGACCGGATTTCCGCTCTCGTCGTAGGCGAGATGTTCGTAGAGCGCGCCGCCGATGCCTTGCACCGTGCCGCCGTAGATCTGGCCCTCCACCACATTGGGGTTGATCATCGGGCCGACGTCCTCGCTGACGATGTAGCGCAGCAGCGTCACCGCTCCGGTCTCGATGTCGACCTCGCAGGTGCAGATGTGGGTGGCGTTGGCCCAGATCGCCATCTGCGAGGTCTTGTGCCGGCCGTTGGCCTCGAGCCCCGGCGGTACTCCGGGCGGCAGACTGTCGGCCTGAAAATAGGCGATATCGGCGATCTCGGCCAGCGTCAGCCCCTTGTCGGGAGCTCCGCGCACGCTCGCTCGACTGTCGGCGAACTCGATCTCCTCCGGCGCGACGCCCAGGCGGTGGGCGGCGATCGCGACGATCCGCTCGCGCAACACGGCCGCGGTCTGCCCGATCGCACCCGCGGTCATCGATCCGGACCGGCTGCCCCCGGTGCCGCCGCCGAACGGCGTCACCGCGGTATCGCCCTGAATGGTCCGCACATCCGACAGCGTGACCCCGAGCGCGTCGGCCGCGAGCTGAACGACGGTGGTCTCCAAGCTGTTACCGGCCGAACCCCCCGCCACGTAGACGTTGACCTTGCCGCTCGGTTCGATGCGGATGGTGGCGCCCTCGGTGCTGAGGAACGGGCTCGCGCCGGTGGTCGGTTCCACATACGTGCAGGTGCCGACGCCGAGGTAGCGGCCCTGCGCGCGGGCGGCGCGCTGTTCGGCGCGGAAGGCGTCGTAGTCCAGTTTCTGGACCGCCTGCTCGAGCGTCTCCATCGGCGAGATGTTGTCGTAGGACATGCCGTTGGGATTGGCCCACGGTAATTCGTCGCGGCGCAGCATGTTCCGGCGGCGCAGCTCGATCGGGTCGATGCCGATCTGCCGGGCCGCGTGGTCGAGCAGCACCTCGCGCGCCACGGATTCGAACTGCCACGGCCCCCGATAGGCGACCCGCCCGACGGTGTTGGAGTAGAGAAACTTCGAACTGAACGAGGCGTCGGTGATGCGGTAAGGGCCGGGGAAGAGAATGCCCACGACCACACCACCGGTGATCGGCGAGGGTGTCGGGTAGGCGCCGACGTTCTGCACATGGTCGATGGAGGCCGCGACGATCCGGCCGTCGGCGTCGAATGCCATTGCCACATCGGCGTTCTCGTGCCGTGCCAGGCCCGAGGCCATCAGATTCTCCTGACGGTCCTCGATCCACTTCACCGGGGCGCCGAGCGCACGCGAGGCGAGCATGACGCAGGTCTCCTCGCGCAGCGGCAGTTGCTTGAGCCCGAAACCGCCGCCGGTGTCGCGCGCGATCACCCGGACCTGGTGTTCGTCGATGCCGAGCAGCCGGGCGCAGAACGCGCGGACCTCGTGCGGCGACTGGGTGGCGATCCAGATCGTCATCTCCGCCGTCGACGCCGACCATTCGGCGAGGATGCCGCGTGTTTCCATCGGCACCGGCAGATAGGCCTGCTGAAAGATCTGCTGGCGCACCACATGTGCGGCGGAGTCGAACAGCGGTGCCAGGTCGGCGGCCGGACGCCCGCCCATCGCCCCGGCCGAATTACCGGCGAATCCGGCGTGCACCAGATTGGGCGACTGTTCCGCGGTGGTGTAGTCGACCACCGGGTCCAGCGGTTCGTAGTCGATGACGACCAGTTCGGCGGCGTCTTCGGCGATATAGCGGTCGGCGGCGATCACCAGCGCGACCGGATCGCCGACGAATCGGACCTCCTCCTCGGCCAGCGGCGGGCGCGGCACCGGCGGCATACCGACCATGTCCAGGTCGTAGGAGATCTCGTGCGCACCGGGATTGAGGTCCGCGGCGGTGTAGACGGCGAGTACCCCGTCCAGTTCCAGCGCCGCCGACACGTCGATCGTGCCGATGGTCGCGCGGGGCAGCGGGCTGCGCACGAAGCAGGCGTGCGCCGCGCCCGGGCGGGTCACATCGTCGACGAAGGTTCCCGCGCCGGTGACCAGGCGCGCGTCCTCTATGCGCGGGATCCGCGCGCCGACCACGGAGGCGCTCGCGGTTGTTGTCGTCGAGGTCATCGGGCGGCTCGCATCGCGGTCATCGGACTGATCCCCTCTTGTTCGCCGTCGGACAAGGACCGGCACCTCGCGGTCGGTTAACAATATATGCCGAAAGTGAGTACGTCGCTACAGTAGAAGGAGAATGTAATTCTCATCGGAGGTCGGCGTGCGGGAACTCGGCGAGCACCTGCGGCACTGGCATGCCGCCGCAACGACATACGCCTTGGCCACCGTGATCGGCGTACGCGGCAGCGCGCCGAGGACATTGGGCACCACCATGGCGGTCTCCGCGTCCGGCCAGGTGCGGGGCAGCCTCTCCGGCGGCTGCGTGGAGGGCGCGGTCTACGAGGAATGCCTGCAGGTGCTCGCATCCGGGGAGCCGGTCCGGCGCACCTTCGGCTACAGCGCCGACGACGCCTTCGCGGTCGGGCTCACCTGCGGCGGGGAACTGGAGGTGTTCATCCACCGGGTGACCGCAGCCGAGTACGAGACGATCGACGTCGCGCTGGATCCGGATCGGCCGGTCGCCCTGGTCCGCGATCTGGAATCCGGCGCGATCGTCGCGGTGCGACCGGATCGCTCGATCGGAGGACCCGCCGACCCAGCGGTGATCGCACATGCTCGCGCCATGCTCGAGGCCGCCACCAGCGCGGTCCGCACCATCGGATGCGCGGAGGGTGAACGCACCGTTTTCGTGACGTCCTTCGCCCCGCCACCGCGCATGATCGTCTTCGGCGCCACCGATTTCACCACCGCGCTGTGCCGGGTCGGGCGGCTGCTCGGCTACCGCGTCACCGTCTGCGAACCGCGCCCGGTCTTCGCCGACCGGGCGCGTCTGCCCGAGGCCGACGAGGTGGTGCGCGATCGGCCCGATCGGTATCTGGCCGGTACGCACGTCGATTCGCGCACGGTGATCTGCGTGCTGACCCACGACCCGAAATTCGATGTGCCGGTCCTCGCGACAGCGCTGCGACTGCCGGTGGCCTATGTGGGGGCGATGGGTTCGCGGCGGTCGGATGGAGAGCGACGGAAACACCTGCGCGACAACGGCATCAGCGATGATCAGCTGCGCCGGGTGCATTCACCGATCGGACTGGAACTCGGTGGCCGCACACCGGAGGAGACCGCGGTGTCGATCGGCGCCGAGATCGTGGCGGTGCGCCGCGGCGGTTCCGGGCAACCGCTCTCGGCGACGGACCGGCCGATCCACGCCGACCCCGGACTCGCCTCGTAACCACGGTCGGATGGCCGAATCACCGGCGGTTACCATCCACCCGTGGCGAAACTGAAGGTCTCGGTGGACGTTCCGATCTCCCCCGATCGGGCGTGGTCGCACGCGGCGAATCTGGGCGAGCTCGACCAGTGGCTGATCATGCACGAGGCGTGGCGCGGCCGGGTGCCCGACGAGCTCACTCCCGGTACCGAACTGGTGGGCATCGCCTCGGTGAAGGGTCTGCGCAACCGCGTGCGCTGGACCGTGCGCACCGCCGAACCACCGCGCCGGCTCGTGCTGAGCGGCGCCGGCAAAGGCGGCACCAAACTGGGACTGGCGCTGCTGGTCGCGCCGAACGCCTCGGGTTCGGCGGTCACCGTCGACATCGATCTGGGTGGGCGACCGCTGTTCGGCCCGATCGGAGCGACGGTGGCACGAGCGCTGCGGGGCGATATCGAACGCTCACTCGACCGGTTCGTCGACCTGTACTGCTGAACGCTCAGCGCGGTTCGAGAACGATCAGCGGGATCGTGCGCCCGCCCGCCTGGCGCCGACAGAACTCGTAATCCGGTGTCATAGCCACGAATTCACGCCACAGGTCCCGATATTCGGTCGCGGTGGCGACCCGCGCCCGCACCGAGCGGACTTGCCTTCCGATCCGGATCGTGGTGTCGGGGTGGGCGAGGAGGTTGTGATACCAGGCGGGATGGTGCGGCTGCCCCGCCTTCGACGCCGCGATCGCCACCGCGGCCCCCGCGTCGACGTACATCAGCGGTGAGGTTCGCGGAATGCCGGATTTCGCACCCACGTGGTCGAGCAGGAGTATGCGCGCGTGCCGACGGCCCGGCATGCGCCCGCCGATCCGCCCGCCCGAGCATCGGTACAGCGCCACATGGACTTTCGTTGCCCGCCGACCGGCATAGACGCCGCGGCAGTTCGCGAATCGGGTCGTGGCGGAGACGATTCCGGCGAGCGAGGCCATATCGCCGAGCATGCATCAGCCCTCGCGTTCCCGCCAGGGGCCGGGCCGCACGAATGCGTCCCGTCCCGGTGAGAATTAACCGGTCCGCAACCACGCGGGGCTTGTGTACCGCATTCACGGCAATATGCTTCCCATTGTGACGAATTTGCGGATCAGTGAGGCGGCGGCGCTGCTGGGGGTCAGCGACGACACCGTGCGGCGCTGGATCGATCAGGGGCGGCTGCCGGAGATCCGGCTCGACAGCGGCCGCAAGGGGGTGCGCGGCGCGGATCTGGCCGAGGTCCTGCGTAGTCAGCACGCCGAGGCGCGCGAACCCGGTGTCACCGTCGCCGCCTCGGCCCGCAACCGGATGCGCGGCATCGTCACCCGCATCGTCAAGGACACGGTCATGGCGCAGGTCGAGATGCAGGCCGGCCCGTTCCGGCTGGTCTCGCTGGTCAGCCGGGAATCGGTCGACGAACTCGGTCTCGAGGTCGGCAGTATCGCCGTCGCCTCGGTCAAATCGACCCACGTCGTGGTCGAAATTCCGGAAAGTTGACGAGAATGCAGCTCTTGCGCACCATCGGCGCCGCGGCGGCCGTCGTGGCGGTCACCGCGGGCCTGGCCGGATGCGGTTCCGACGACGCGAAGTCCGCCACCGGAACGGACCAGCTCTCGGGCACGGTCACGGTTTTCGCGGCGGCCTCGCTCACCGAGACGTTCACGAAGCTCGGACACGACTTCGAGGCCGCCCACCCGGGCGTGAAGGTCGTCTACAGCTTCGGCGGCAGTTCGGCACTCGCCCAGCAGATCCAGCAGGGGGCGCCCGCCGATGTCTTCGCCTCCGCGGCCCCGGCCAATATGCAGCAGGTGGTCGACGCCGGTGAGGTCACCGCGAAACCGGAGACGTTCGTGAGCAATCGGCTGGAAATCGCGGTGCCCGAGGGCAATCCGGGCAAGATCACCGGACTGGCCGACTTCGGCAAACCGGAGCCGCGGATCGCGTTGTGCGCGGTGCAGGTGCCGTGTGGTGCGGCCGCGGAGAAGGTTTTCCAGATCGCCGGCATCACCCCGCTGCCCGACACCCGCGAGCAGGATGTCAAGGCCGTGCTCACCAAGGTGACCCTGGACGAGGTCGACGCCGCACTGGTCTACCGCACCGATGTGCAGGCGGCCGGCGACAAGGTGCAGGGCATCGAATTCCCGGAATCGGCGAAGGTGGTCAACACCTATCCGATCGCACCGCTCGCCAAGGCCCCGCACGCCGCCGCGGCCGCCGCCTTCGTCGGCTACGTGCACTCCGATGCGGCGAAGAAGGTGTTCGCCGCCGCGGGATTCGACACCCCGTGAGCAGGCCGGGAACGCGGCGACGGGCGGTATCGGGACGGCGGCCGGTCGCGCTGGTGCTGCCCGCGCTCGGCGCGCTGGCGTTCCTGGTGATTCCGCTGATCGGCCTGCTGGTGCGCACCCCGTGGGCGAGCCTGACCGACCGGCTGTTCAGCGCCGAAGTCGGTACCGCCCTGCGACTTTCGCTGATCTGCGCGAGCTGCGCGACCGTGATCTGCCTGCTGTTGGGCATCCCGCTGGCCTGGCTGCTGGCGCGGGCGCACATCCCGGGCCGGGGCGTGATCCGCGCGCTGGTGACGGTGCCGCTGGTCCTGCCGCCGGTGGTCGGAGGCGTGGCACTGCTGCTGGTGTTCGGCCGCCGCGGGCTGCTCGGGCAGTATCTGTACGACTGGTTCGGCGTCTCGCTGCCGTTCACCACGCCGGGAGTGGTGGTGGCCGAGGCGTTCGTCGCCATGCCGTTTCTGGTCATCTCGGTGGAGGGCGCGCTGCGCAGTACCGACACCCGCTACGAGGAAGCCGCCGCCACCCTCGGCGCGACCCCCTGGTACACCTTTCGCCGCGTCACCCTGCCCGCGATCCTGCCGGGCGTGCTCGCCGGCGGCGTACTGTGCTGGGCTCGGGCGCTCGGCGAATTCGGCGCGACCATCACCTTCGCCGGGAATTTCCCCGGCCGCACCACCACCATGCCGCTGGCGGTGTATCTCGCGCTGGAAACCGATCCCGATGCCGCGATCGTGCTCAGCCTGGTGCTGCTGCTGGTGTCGGTCGCGGTGCTGGTGTCGTTGCGCGAGCGCTGGATTCGAGGAGCGGTATGACGCTGCGGGCCGAACTCGAGGTGCGGCGGGAGCGCTTCCGCCTCGGCCTGGCGCTCACCGTCGAACCTGGTGAGGTGGTGGCGCTGCTCGGGCCCAACGGCGCCGGGAAGACCACGGCGCTGCGTACGCTGGCCGGACTCGAACCGCTCACCGGTGGACGCCTCAGCGTCGCCGACCGGGTCTGGGACGAACCGCCGCGAGTTTTCGTCCCGGCCGAGCAGCGACAGGTCGGCGTCGTCTTCCAGGATTACCTGCTGTTTCAGCATCTTTCGGCGCTCGAGAACGTCGCCTTCGGCTTGCGGGCCCGCGGCATGCGGCGCGCGCAGGCGCGGGCCCGCGCCGCCGAGCAGCTCGCCCGGGTAGGTCTCGCCGAGCACGAACACGCTACACCGCGCACACTCTCCGGCGGACAGGCGCAGCGAGTGGCGCTCGCGCGCGCCCTGGCCACCGACCCGCAGCTGCTGCTGCTCGACGAACCACTGGCCGCGCTCGACGCCGGAACCCGGGTGCAGGTGCGCGCCGACCTGGCCCGCCACCTGCGCGACTATCGCGGCCATACCGTGGTGGTCACCCACGATCCGCTCGACGCGATGGTGCTGGCGGACCGGCTCGTCATCCTCGAACAGGGCGCTATCGTCCAGGAGGGCGCGCCGACCGAGATCGCCCGGCGGCCGCGGTCGGACTATGTCGCAGATCTGATGGGGCTCAATCTGTTTCGCGGCACCGCCGCGGGCACCGGCGTCGAGATCGACAACGGCGGGCACCTCACCGTCGCCGCTCCCGCCACGGGCCGCGTCTTCCTCACCTTCCCGCCTACCGCGGTGAGCCTGCATCCCCAGCAACCCGGCGGCAGCCCCCGCAACACCTGGCCGGTGACCATCGGCGGCCTGGAACACCACGCCAATCTCACCCGCGTCCGCCTCGACGGAGCTCCACCTGTGCTCGCCGACATTACCGCGGCGGCGGTGGCCGACCTGCGCATTCAACCGGGTATGCGGGTATGGGCCGCGGTCAAGGCGACCGAAATCCATGTCTACCCCGCTTGAAATCTCGAGGGGGGCGGCGTGGCGCGCGTCGAATCCGGGGTCCGTGCGGGTTCGCGCATTATGCTTGCCGGTCGATAGCTGTTCGGGGACTGCTGCCGTGACACCGAGGAACAGGATCTAGCTATGCGACGTCCTCTCATCGCCGCCGCGACGGGTATCGCCGCGGTTACCGCCGTCGCGTCGATCTTATGGACCGGCGGAAGCGAAACGAGTCACGCCCAGCCACCCGGCACGGACGTGACCGGCTCGGGAGTCCATCTGACCGCGTCGGTGGACAACATCGGGGTGAACCCACCCGGTGACCGGACGCCGAACTATCTCATGACGTTCTCGCATGCCGCGCAGCTGTCCGGGAATTTCTCGGTCAACGTCGAGGGCGATCCGATCACCTCGGGCCAGGCGGTGGCGGGATTCCTGCTCGGATGCGGGATCAGCGTGGCAGGCGGCTTCGACGTAGGCATTTCGCCCAACCAAGGGCTGCAATTGAGCATCTCCCCGACGTTCACGCCACCGTCGCTGACGACCGCCGCCGCTCCCATCGCGACCACCGGCAGCGCCACTCCGACCACGACCACCCCCAGCGGTACCGGCGCCTCCTCCACAACCGCCCGCACCACGACAACTCCCCCCACGACCACCCAGACCAAGGCTGTCGGCACGAGTGTTGCGCCCACCACGACGGTCACCACCACGACAACCCCGACCACGAGTCAATCCGGAGGTAGCGCATGAGTGGAATCCATCCCGACGTCCAAGCGGCTTTGGACGCCGCCCGCGA
>NZ_LZMK01000029.1:0-6451 GCF_001665865.1 Nocardia sp. 852002-20019_SCH5090214
TCAGCACGCCTATCTTCCTGTTGGCCACGCTACTGAAATACGGTGCGCTGGAAATAAATTCGGCCGCGGGGCAGCAGATATTCCTCTATACCGGTGAAACCTCGGCCAATGCCGTGCACGGGGTGTGGAATCAGTTCGTCGACCGAGTGCAGCACATGATCGTCCCGAGCCTCGGTCTCGCCCTGGGCGCGATGGCCGGTTACAGCCGCTACCAGCGCAACGCCATGCTCGATGTGCTGCAGAGCGACTTCATCCGCACCGCGCGGGCCAAGGGACTCACCCGCCGCCGTGCGCTCTACAAACACGGCCTGCGCACCGCGCTGATTCCGATGGCGACCCTGTTCGCCTACAGCCTCGGCGCGCTGATCACCGGCGCCACCTTCACCGAGAAGATCTTCGGCTGGCACGGCGTCGGTGAATGGCTCGTCGACGGGATCAACGCGCAGGACATTTACATCGTGGTGACCGTCACGGTGTTCGCGGGATTCGTGGTGCTGGTTTCGGGCCTGCTGTCCGACATCGTGTATGCGATTCTGGATCCGCGAGTGCGGGTCGGATGATCGGGGCGAGAAAGTGACCGAAACCGAGATCATCGCGCAGGGCGCGCCGGAACCCGCTGCGGCCGGACGCCGAAAGCTGGTGTGGCGCAGGTTCCTGCGCAACAAGCCCGCCGTCGTCGGCGCGACCGTGCTGATCATCATGCTGATCGGCGCCTTCGCGATTCCGCCGTTCCTTTCCTACGACTATCAGGAGCGCGACCCGTACGCGCTGCTGCAGCCGCCGTCGCCGCAGCACTGGTTCGGAACCAACGAGATCGGCCAGGACATGCTGGCCCAGACTCTGCACGGTTTGCAGAAATCGCTGATCATCGGCATCTGCGTGGCCGTGCTGACCTCGCTGGTCGCGGTCACCGCGGGGTCGATCGCGGGTCTGCTCGGCGGCTGGACCGACCGCGCGATCATGTGGCTGGTCGACCTGCTGCTGGTGGTGCCCAGCTTCATCATCATCGCGATCTTCGCCCCGCGCACCAAGGGCAGCAGCTCGATTCTGCTGCTGATCGTGTTGCTGGCCGGGTTCAGCTGGATGATCAGTGCCCGCATCGTGCGCGGATTGACGCTGAGCCTGCGCGAACGCGAATTCGTCCGTGCGGCACGGTATATGGGCGCTTCGACGCGTTCGGTGATCGTCACCCACATCGTGCCGAATATCGCCTCGATCCTGATCATCGACACCACTCTCGCCGTCGGCGCGGCGATCATGTCCGAAACGGGTCTGAGCTTCCTCGGATTCGGTGTGCAACCGCCGGACGTGTCACTGGGCTCGCTGATCGCCTTCGGCACCAAATCGGCCTTGACCTTCCCGTGGTTGTTCCTGTTCCCGGGTGGTTTCCTGATCGCGATCGTGCTGTGCGCCAACCTCGTCGGCGACGGCCTGCGCGACGCCTTCGACCCGAGTTCCAAGGGCGCGCGGGCGGGCCGGAAGGCCGACCGGGCGGCGAAGCGGGACAAGGCGCAGCGCGGGAAGTCGGCGCGAACCTCCGGTGCCCGCCCGGATGAGCAGGCGGACAAGAGGATTGAAGCGGCATGACCGATCGCACCACCGAATCCGCCGACCGGGCGGACGCGCGGCGCAGCACGACCGCACCTCTGCTGGAGGTGTCGGACCTGCATGTGTCCTTCCCCAGCGAGGAGGGCCGCATCGACGCGGTGCGCGGAGTGAACTACACCGTCGCCGACGGTGAGGTGCTGGCCATCGTCGGCGAGTCGGGTTCCGGTAAATCGGTGTCCTCGCTGGCCGTGATGGGGTTGCTGCCCGATCAGGCCCGCATCCGCGGCTCGATCCGCCTGCGGGGCCGGGAGTTGCTCGGCATGGGCGACAAGCAGCTTTCGGCGCTGCGCGGGACGCGGATCAGCATGGTCTTCCAGGACCCGCTCTCGGCGCTCACGCCCGTCTACCGGGTCGGTGATCAGATCGCCGAGGCCCTGGTCGCCCACAAGAAGATGAGCAAGTCGCAGGCCGCGGCTCGGGCCGTGGAGCTGCTCGATCTGGTCGGTATTCCCGATCCGGCCGTGCGCGCCAAGGCTTTTCCGCACGAATTCTCCGGCGGTATGCGCCAGCGCGTGGTGATCGCGATGGCGATCGCCAACGATCCGGAACTGATCATCTGCGACGAACCCACCACCGCCTTGGATGTGACGGTGCAGGCGCAGATTCTCGACCTGCTGCGCAAGGCGCGCGACATCACCGGCGCCGGCGTCATCATGATCACCCACGACATGGGGATCGCGGCCACGCTGGCCGACCGGGTGGCGGTGATGTACGCCGGACGGATCGTCGAAAACGCCCCCGCCGCAGAGCTGTTCAACTCGCCGCGGATGCCGTACACCGTCGGCCTGCTCGGTTCCATCCCGCGGATGGACGGCCCGGCCCGGACGCCGCTCATCCCGATCGTGGGTACGCCCCCGCCCATGCACGCCCTGCCGCCGGGCTGTCCCTTCGCGCCGCGCTGCCCGGTCTCGATCGACGACTGCCTGGCCGCGGAGCCGCCACTGCAGGAAACCGCGCCCGCGCACCGGGCGGCCTGCATCCGCACCGCCGAGGTGGGGACCGCGGACCTGTTCGCCGCCTACCGCCACGACACCGACAGCGTCGCCGCGCCGGAACCCGCCGATTCCGATGTGGTGCTGCGGGTTTCGGGCCTGATCAAGACGTTCCCGGTCACCTCCGGTGTGGTCTTCAAGCGCCGTACCGGCGAGGTGCGCGCGGTCGACGGCATCGACTTCGCGGTCCGCAAGGGACGCACACTCGCGCTCGTCGGTGAATCCGGATCCGGGAAATCGACGACGTTGAGCCAGATCATGGACCTCGTGCAGCCGCAGGCGGGCACGATCGAGGTCTTCGGCGAGGATGTCGCGACGCTGAGCAAGCAGCGCAAACGCGATATCCGCCGCAAATTGCAGATCGTGTTCCAGGATCCGGCGTCCTCGCTGGATCCGCGCCTGCCGATTTTCGACGCCCTGGCCGAGCCGTTGCGCGTCGACGGCCGGTCCCGCGACGACATTCGCAAGCGGGTACCGGAATTGCTGAAGCAGGTAGGTCTTCGCGCCGAACACGCCGATCGCTATCCGGCCGATTTCTCGGGCGGGCAGAAGCAGCGCATCAATATCGCGCGGGCGATGGCGCTGGACCCGCAACTGCTGGTACTCGACGAGCCGGTGTCCTCGCTCGACGTTTCCATTCAGGCCGGGGTGCTGAACCTCCTGCGGGATCTGCAGGCCGAACGCGGGCTGTCGTATCTGTTCGTCTCCCATGATCTTTCGGTGGTCCGCAATCTCGCGCACGATATCGCGGTCATGTATCGCGGCAAGATCGTCGAATCCGGTCCGGCCGAGCAGATTTTCGCGTCGCCGCAGCACGAGTACACCCGCGCGCTGATCGACGCGGTTCCGCTTCCGGTCGTCGCGCGCTAGGAGTTCGTCGTGAGGATACGTTCCCGGGCATTGCGTTCGGCCGCTGTCGTAGTGGCGGCCGGGGTGGCCATCACGCTGGCCGGCTGCGCATCGGTGAACACCACGAACGGGCCCGCGGCCCTCGGATCCGCCAACGACATCAATCCGCAGCCGCGCGATGCGGTGCGCGACGGCGGCAACCTGCGGTTGGCGATCAGCGGATATCCGGCCAATTGGAATTCCCTGTCCATCGACGGCAACGAGTTGGAGACCGGGGAGGTGCTGTGGCCGTTGATGCCGCGGTCGTACCTGATCGACGCGACCGGCCAATTGACGATCGACAAGGACTATTTCACCGATATCCAGCTCACCGGCACCGATCCGCAACAGGTCACCTACACCATCAACCCCAAGGCGGTGTGGAGTGACGGATCACCGATCACCTGGGAGGACATCGCCTCCCAAGCCCATGCGCTGTCGAGCGTGGACACCCGCTATCAGATCGCGATCAACAACGGATTCGATCGGGTCGACAAGGTCGAACGCGGGGTCGACGACCGGCAGGCCGTGATCACCTTCAAACAGCACTACGCGGATTGGCGCGGTCAGTTCGCCGGAAACGCGATGCTGTATCCGAAATCGGTCACCGCCGATCCGGATACCTTCAATCGCGCGCTCGCCGGCGGTATCGCGCTCACCTCCGGGCCGTTCGTGGTCCGCTCCACCGATCGCACGCAGGGCCGAATCGTGCTGGGCCGCAATCCGAAATGGTGGGGCGATACTCCGAAACTGGACACCATCACCTTCAGTGTGATGGATCAGTCCGCATATGCGGCGGCCCTGCAGAACAACGAACTCGACGCCGCGCGCCTGAACTCCATCGAGGATCTGGCGACCGTGCGCAGCGGTTCCGAACTGGTCGTACGCCACGCCCCGGGAAATCTGTGGCGGCACATCACCTTCAACGGCGCGCCCGGTTCGATTCTGGCGGATCCCGCACTGCGGGTGGCGATATCGAAGGCCATCGATCGGCAGGGCATCGCGAATGCGATCGAAAACGGTCTGGTGTCGAATCCGAAGCCGTTGAACAATCACATCTTCGTCCAGGGACAAGAGGGTTATCAGGACAACAGCCTGCCCTACGATCCCGCGGCCGCGGCGCGCGAACTCGACGCACTGGGCTGGAAACAGCAGGGCGATGTGCGGGTGAAAGACGGCCGCCGCCTCGAGATTCGCGATGTGATGTACAACGACCCCACCTGGGTTCGGGTCGCGCAGATCGTCCAGGGCGACCTCGCGAAGGTCGGCGTGAAGCTGACCATCGCCACCCGGCAACGCCAGGGTTTCTTCACCGACGCGATGATCCCCGGCGATTTCGATATCGCGCAGTTCCAGTTCTCGGGTGACGCATTCCCGTTCGGGAGCATCCCGCAGATCTACGCCTACCACCCCGATGACGAGCAGAGCAATTTCGGTCGCATCGGCTCCCCGGAGTTGAACGCACTGATCGAGCAGACCCTCAGTGAATTGGATCCGAAGAAGGCCATCGAACTCGCGAACCAGGTGGACCGCAAGGTTTTCGAAGAGGGCTTCTCGCTGCCGCTCACCCAGGATCCCGGCAACTACGGGGTACGGACCACCGTCGCCAACTACGGCGCTCCCGGCCTGGCCACCTACGACTACACCAAGATCGGCTTCGTCAGTTAGCCGCCCGTCCCGACGAAAGGAGAACGAAACCATGCGGATTCGTTCGACAATAACCCGGCTCGCGATCCCCGCGGTCGCGTTCGGATTGCTGCTGTCGGGGTGTTCGGGCTCCACGACCGGGACCGGGAGTTCCGACCTCGGCACGACGAACGACATCAACCCGCACGACGTCGCCGACCTTCGCGACGGCGGCAATCTACGGTTGGCGATCTCGGAATTCCCGCCGAACTGGAACACCCTTCAGATCGACGGCAACAACTACGACATCACCGCGGTCGAGCGGCCGATGATGCCCCAGGCATTCACCATCGACGCCGCCGGCGGCACGCATCTCAACACCGACTACTTCACCAACGTCGAGTTGACCGGCACCGATCCGCAAACCGTCACCTACACCATCAACCCGAAGGCGGTGTGGACGGACGGGACGCCGATCACGTGGGAGGACATCGCCTCTCAAGCCGAGGCGCTGAGCGGTCGCAACCCGGAGTATCTGATCGCCAACAATATGGGTTTCGATCGGGTCGCGAAGGTCGAGCGCGGCGTCGACGACCGCCAGGCGGTGCTGACATTCAACAAGCATTTCGGTGAATGGCAGGGCCAGTTCTCCGGCAACAGCCTGCTGTACCCGAAGTCGGTGACCTCGAATCCGGAGGCGTTCAACAAGAGTCTCGTCGACGGGATCAAGGTGACGGCCGGACCGTTCGTCATCCAGTCCACCGATCGAACTCAAGGGCGTATCACGCTGGGCCGCAACCCGAAATGGTGGGGCGCGACGCCGAAACTCGACACCGTCAATTTCAGCGTGCTCGATTCGGCGGCGCTGGTCCCCGCATTGCAGAACGACGAACTCGACGCGATCGGAATCGGTAGTCGCGGCGATCTGCTGACGGCTCAGGGCGTTCCGAATGTCTCCATCCGCCGCGCGCCGGCGCTGCAGTGGTCGCATCTCACATTCAACGGCGCCCCGGGGTCGATTCTGGAGGATCCCAAGGTTCGCGTCGCCGTCTCCAAGGCGATCGATCGGCAGGGTATCGCGAATGCCATTCAGAACGGACTCGTCGCCGAGCCCAAACCACTGAACAACCACATCTACCTGGAGGGGCAGAAGGGCTACCAGAACAACGCCCTGCCCTACGACCCGGATGCCGCCGCCCGCGAACTCGACGCGCTCGGCTGGAAATTGCAGGGTGACGTGCGCGTGAAGGACGGCCGCAAACTCGAGATCCGCGATGTGATGTACAACGACCCGTCCTGGGTGCAGATGGCGCAGATCATGCAGCAGAATCTCGCCA
>NZ_LZMK01000030.1:0-37877 GCF_001665865.1 Nocardia sp. 852002-20019_SCH5090214
GGACTGCCTGGGGTTGTCGGTCACCTGTGGAACACTGAGTGGACCAGGGCATACGAGAGGAGGATAGCACATAACGGACAGACACGTTTCGGCCAACCGGCCGAGACGGTGGTCCCCGCCGATCGCCCGACTTCGCCAGCCGCAGCCAGGCCCTTCGCCGCCGGGGACCGGCTATTCGGACCGTGATCCGGTCAGCGCGGTCAGATCGATTGTGACGGGAGTGCCGGACAAGTCGATCCGAACCGTCGATTGATTGTCGGCAATCAATTCGTAGTAGTCGCCGACCAACCGATATCCGGTCAATGTTGTCGGGGCGTCGAGGTCGACGAGCCAATAGTGCTCGATTCCGGCCTCGGCGTATTCGGCGAACTTGGCGACCCGGTCGGTGCGCCGCGACCCGGGGGAGAGAATCTCTACCGCCAGCAAGACCTCGTCCGCATTCCAACGCGGGTTGGTCTCGATTCCAGCGTCGGGGACGACGATGAGATCGGGAACTCGGACAGTCGGGGGAGCTACCGGGTCGATGACAACCTCGGTCTCGGTCAGGACACCGAGCGTCGGCGGCAGTTGTGGCTCCAGTTGGGCCGCAAGGCGCCACATCGCTCGTTGGTGCTTCGACACCGGCCTCGGTGACACGATGAGTACCCCCTCCACGAGCTCGTAGCTACGGCTGTTGTCCTCCGGCAGCGCCTCCCAGTCCGCCATCGTCAGTAGACGATCGGGCCAATGCATAACCACGTGCTCACCTCCTCTCGTATGCCCTGGTCCACTCAGTGTTCCACAGGTGACCGACAACCCCAGGCAGTCCAGCGGCGAGCCGCTGTCGACGCGCTATCCGCGCGGGCGCGCGCTATCCCCGCAGGCGCAGCACGGCCATGACCCGGCGGTGGTGGGTGTCCGACGGGGGCAGATCCAACTTCAGGAAGATGTTGCCGATGTGTTTTTCCACCGCGCGTTCGGTCACGGTGAGGGTGGTGGCGATGGAGGCGTTGGTGAGGCCCTGGGCCATCAGCTCCAGGACTTCGCGTTCGCGCGGGGTGAGGCGGGCGAGCGAATCCTGTTGCCGGGCAGCGCCGAACAGCTGGCTCACCACCTCGGGGTCGAGAGCCGTACCGCCGGTGGCGACGCGCTGCAGGGCGTCGACGAATTCGCGGACGTCTGCTACCCGGTCCTTGAGCAGGTAGCCGACACCGCCCGCACCGCCGGCGAGAAGTTCGGTGGCATAACGGGTTTCGACCCATTGGGAGAATACGAGCACTCCGGTGGCGGGAAATTTCCGGCGCAGTTCGATGGCGGCGAGCAGACCTTCGTCGGTGAACGAGGGCGGCATCCGCACGTCGACCACGGCGACGTCGGGACGGGTTTCGGCCACGATCTCGCTCAGCCGGATCCCGTCGCCGACCATGGCCACGATCTCGTGACCGCGGTCGGTGAGCAGGCCGGCCAGACCGTCCCGCAGGATCGCGCTGTCCTCGGCGATCACGATCCGCAGGGCGTCGGCGGTGCGGCCGGCCTCGGCCGTACTCATTGCGGGCCCGCGATCGGCAGGGTGACGGTGATGTTGGTGGGCCCTCCGATCGGGCTGTCGACGGTCAGGTTGCCGTCGACGGAGCGCGCCCGTGCGGCGAGACCGGCCAGACCACCGCCGACCAGCCGCTCGGTCGGCGCATCGGCCCCGGCCTCGGATTCACCACCCATCGGACCGGGCTGTCGCACCCCACCGTGACCGTTGTCGCGCACGCTCACCATCATCGTCGCGGCGCCCGCCGGCGCGACCGACACCCACGCCGCGGTCGCCCCCGAATGCTTCACCACGTTGGTGAGCAGTTCCGCGACCGAGAAATACGCGATCGCCTCGATCGCCGGACTGGGCCGCTGCGGCAGGTGAACGCGCAGTTCGACCGGTATCGCACAGCGCGCGGTCAGCGTCTCCAGCGCCGGTTCCAGTCCCAGTTCGAGTGCGGGGGGATGGATGCCGCGCACCAGTTCCCGCAGCTCGGCGATGGCGTCCTTCGAGCTCGCCCGGGCATCGGCGATCAGCGCGGCCGGGTCGGCGCCCGCGGCGAGTCGCTCCTCGGCACGCCCCAGCGTCATCGCGATACTCACCAGCCGTGCCTGGGTGCCGTCGTGCAGATCGCGTTCCAGCCGCCGCAGCGTCGCCGCGGAATCCTCGACCGCGACGCGCCGGCTCTCCTGCAGTTCGACCATCCGCCGATCGCCCGCGGTGGGTGTCAGCAGCACCAGCATCAGCCCGCGATGCGCCCAGCACACCGCGCGCACGAGCCACGGCAGCAGGAAGCAGCCGATGACGCCCAGTGCCGCCAGACCGAGTACGCGCGGCCAGGTGTCGATGTAGTAGTCACCGAATTGCGCCATCGAATGATGTTCGCGCCCTTGCGGATCCACGTTGACGGGGTGGAAAACCGCCCACGGGACGGGGGAGATCGCGGTGAAGACGGTCACCGCGATCACGGTCAGCACCACGTATCCGACGAACACCCCGAGGACCGCCTCGGCGACCAGGAAGGCCAGTGCCCGCCATGCGGTGCGATCGGTGAAGACGCTGCGGAACCAGCCCACCAGTCCCGGCCGGGCGGCGAAATTCGGCGGCGCCGGCAGATCGGCAGACAGTAGCGCGGCACCCACGGCCCGGTAGACCCGTCCCCAGATCCGGCCGCCCAGCAGCACCCCGGCCAGCAGCGGAGCGCCGATGATCAGGATCGAACTGTAGAGCCCGACGCCGTAGCCGACGAACAGATAGGCCAGCACCAGACAGCCCAGAATCGCGGCGACGACCAGGTAGGCCAGCTCTTTCCAGGTGCGTGCCTGGAACGGGGCGCGCAGGATCGCCCGCAGCACCGACCCGGCGGTCGGGCGCGAGTCCGGACGGTCGAGTACGAGCGTCGGTTCGGCGAGTGTTTCGGTCATAGCTTCCATGCTGGTCGGAGCCGATCCGCGCAGCGAGGGAGCAGACCGGCGAATCGACGGTGTGGACAGCACCACCATCGGATCCGACGGTACCGGGCGCGGCTACGATGACCGGCGTGAATCACCCGCTCCAGCCGCTGCCCGACCCATCGGACGGCGATGTGCCGGGCCCGACCGAATGGGGCGAGCATCCGCACGGCGTGGGCCCGTGGCGCGACGAATTCGGCACCGAACCGCCGGACGATCCGCGTCTGGACCCGGAACTGCTCGCGCACGGCGACCGGCGCAACGTGGTCGACGCCTACCGGTACTGGTCGCGCGCGGCGATCGTCGCCGATATCGATAGCCGTCGCCATCCGTTCCACATCGCGATCGAGAATTTCGGGCACGACGCCAATATCGGCACGGTGGTTCGCACCGCGAATGCCTTCGCCGCGGCGGCGGTCCATATCGTCGGACGACGGCGCTGGAATCGGCGCGGCGCCATGGTGACCGACCGGTATCAGCACATCGTGCACCACAGCGATATCGCCGAACTGCTGGAGTTCGCCGAGCGCGAGAATCTCACCGTGGTGGCCGTCGACAACGTGCCGGGTTCGGTGCCGCTGGAAACCGCTGCGCTGCCGCGTGATTGTCTGCTTCTGTTCGGTCAGGAGGGTCCGGGCGTCACCGAGGCCGCCAAACGGGCCGCGGTCATGACGGTATCGATCGCGCAGTTCGGCTCGACCCGCAGTGTCAACGCGGGTGTCGCCGCCGGAATCGCCATGCACGCGTGGATAACTCAGCACGCGGACCTCGAACGTTCTTGGTGATCATCGGGAATCACGCAGTGCCGCGGCCGTCGCGGATTCGCGGCAGCGCAGCAGTTCTTCCGGAGTGCCCTGGAAGATGATCCGGCCGCCGTGCCGGCCGGGGCCCGGCCCGAGGTCGATAATCCGGTCGGCCGCGCGGACGACGTCGAGATTGTGTTCGATGACGACCACGGTATTGCCCCGGTCGATCAGATGGTCGAACAGCTGGATCAGCGTATCGATATCGCGCAGGTGCAGCCCCGTTGTCGGCTCGTCGAGGACATAGAGGGTGTGCCGGTCGCCGCGCGCGAGTTCCCTGGCGATCTTCAGCCGCTGACATTCCCCGCCGGACAGCGTGGTCAGCGACTGTCCGAGCCGCAGATATCCGAGTCCGACCTCGTCGAGATGCCGCAGACCCCGCGCGACCGCGGGCAGTCGCCGCATCGCCTCGGCGATGGTCAGATCGTCGATATCGGCGATGGTCAGGCCGTCGACGGTGTAACCGAGCACCCGATCGGTGAACCGGCGTCCGCCGCACGCCGAGCACACCGTTTCCTGACCGTCCATGAACGCCAGGTCGGTGTAGATCACACCGGCGCCCTCGCACACCGGGCAGGCTCCCTCGGAATTCGCGCTGAACAGGGCGGCACTCACCCCGTTGCGCTTCGCGAACATGGTGCGCACCGCGCCGGCGATCCCGGCGTAGGTGAGCGGCGTCGACCGCCGGTTGGTGCCGACCGGACGCTGATCGACCACGGTGGCCGGATGCCGCTGCACCAGTTCCGCGGCCAGACTGGATTTACCCGAACCCGCGACGCCGGTGAGCACGGTCAGCACACCGGTCGCGATGTCGACCGAGATGTCGCGCAGATTGTTGCGAGTCGCGTTGTCGATCCGCAGTTTTCCGGTCGGCACCCGCGGGGTGCGGCCGGTCCGCCGGATCCGCAACGCCTGCCCGGTAGGTGTGTCCACGGTCGCCAACCGCTCGAAGTCGCCCGTGAACACGATCCGCCCGCCCTCGGCCCCGGCCCCCGGACCGACCTCGACGATATGGTCGGCCACCCGCATCACATCCGGATCGTGTTCGACCACCAGAACGCTGTTGCCCTTGTCCCGCAACGATTTCAGCAGTTCGGTCATCGGCCGCACATCGTGCGGATGCAATCCGACGGTGGGTTCGTCGAAGACGTAGAGCATTTCGGTCAGACTGCTGCCGAGATGGCGAACGGTCTTGATGCGCTGCGATTCTCCGCCGGACAGTGTCGTCGTCGGACGTGACAGCGACAGGTAACCGAGGCCGATGTGCGCGAGGGCGCGGAGCCGCTCGTGCAGCGCGGACACCACCGAAACCATTTCGGGGTCGCGCACCTCGGTGATCAGCTCGGCGAGTTCGCCGATCTCCATCCGGCTCATCTCGACGATGGTGTGGTCGAGTACCCGCGCCGAGCGGGCCGCCGGATTCAACCGTTGCCCGTCGCATTCCGGACACGGTCCCGAGTGGGTGAACCGCTGCAGCACAGCCTGTTTGCGTTCGGACAGGTTGTCGGAGGTGTGCAGATACACCCGCTCGAACAGCTCGATCACGCCTTCGTAATCCTTCGGCGGACTCGGCCGCAGGGCCGCGGCGGCGGGCCCGCCGTGCAGCAGTGCGTCGCGTTCGGCGGGCGACCATTCCCGCAGCGGCACGGTCGCATCGAAGGCTCCGAGTTCGGCGTAGCGGCGGTACCAGTACTGACCGGCGGCGTAGCCCGGCAATCGGATCGCGCCCTGCTCCAGCGAGAGATCCGGGTCGAGCACCTGCTCCAGATCGGGAACCAGCGTTTCGCCGAGACCGGAACAGGCCGGGCACATTCCGGCCGGATCGTTGAACGAGAAGTGATTGGATTCCCCGACGTACGGTTGCCCGATACGCGAGAACAACAGCCGCAGATAGGTGTACGCATCGGTGATGGTGCCGACCGTCGAACGGGCGTTGCCGCCGAGCCGCTTCTGATCGATCACCACCACCGGCGAGAGGCCGTCGATCAGGTCCACCTCCGGACGCGTCCACCGCGGCAGCCGATTGCGCACGAACGGCGGGTAGGTCTCGTTGACCTGATATCCCGCCTCGGCCGCGATGGTGTCGAAAACCAGCGACGATTTGCCCGAACCGGACACCCCGGCGAACACCACCAGCCGGCCCCGCGGCACATCGATATCCACACTTTTCAGGTTGTTGGTACGCGCTGCGCGAATGCGGATCGAAGTCATATCTCGACGCTAGGGACAGATGTGGCCGGCTTCTGACCGCAATTGCCGGAGGATGGAGTCATGAGCGCCACTCGCCGCCTGCTCGATCTGCTCGCTTATCTGCAGACCGGCCGCCGCTACACCGGCGCCGAACTGGCCGCCCGCCTGGAGACCAGCCCGCGCACCGTGCGCCGCGATGTCGAGCGGCTGCGCGAATACGGCTATCCGGTCGCCACCCAGCCCGGCCCGGGCGGCTTCTACCAACTCACTGCCGGCCGCATCCTCCCGCCGCTGGTCTTCGACGACGACGAGGCGATCGCCACCGTCGTCGCCCTCGGCATGCTCGCGGCGACGTCGGAACCGCACAGCCAGGGGGAGCGCCAGGGCTCGTCGGATATCGGCGCCGCTGCCCTGCGCGCCTTCGGCAAGATCGACCAGTTGCTGCCGAAGCGGTTGCGGGGCCGGGCGAACGCGGTGCGGGCGACGGTGGAGACGGCGGCGGTCGTGGCGCCCGCGGTCGACGCGGCGGTGCTGGCGCTGGTGGCCAGGGCCGCGGCCGGACACGAACACCTCGTCTTCGACTACCGCACCCGCACCGGCGGGCTCGCCCGGCGCCGGGTCGAACCGTATCGGCAGGTGTATCAGCATCTGCGCTGGTATCTGCTCGCCTGGGACCGCGATCGTGGCGATTGGCGCACCTTCCGCCTGGATCGGATCGCCGATATCGCCGCTACCGGAACCTTTTTCGAGCCGCGCCCGCTACCGGCCGAGACGGCCGCGGGCTACCTCCGGCGCGAACTCACCGCCGGGCGGCATCGCGCGGTCGTCACCGTGGAGGCTGCGGCCACGGCGGTCGCCGACATCCTGAAATTCCAGGACTGCGATATCGAGTCGCGCGGACCGCAGCGCTGCCGGATCACCACATGGGTGGATTCGTTCGAATGGCTGGTGCTCAATCTCGCCTTCCTCGACGCCGATTTCGTGATCGAGGAGCCGCCCATGTTCCGCGACCGCTGTCGCGCTCTCGCAGCACGTATGGAACGCGCGTCCGTCGCCGTGGAACCGGGCTGACACGCCGCGCGTACCGGGCCGACTCGGCACGTCGCGGACACGAGTCGATCGCGTAACAAATCGGGCGCGAAATCGGGGCTCGGACTGGCACGATGTACCCATGAATTCGCGGAGCGACGACGTGCAACCGCGTCCGCATCTGCGGCGGGGGCGCGCACGAGTCGATTCCGCTGCCGAGCCGGGCGCCGATATCTGGGCACAGCGAGCCGATGCGGCCGAATCGGCCATCGTGTCCCGGCATCTGCGGCGGCTGTGGCTGCTGCCGGGGGCCGAGCTGGGCGTGGTGGGCTGGCCCGCGACCACCGCGGAACGATTGTTCATCAGCTGGAACTACTGGTGGCAGGCTCATCTCGTCGACTGCGCGATCGATGCCGCCGACCGGGAGGCCACCCCGGCCCGCACCGGACGTATCGCCGCCATCGCGCATGCCCACCGGCTGCGCAACATCACCGGCTGGACCAACAACTACTACGACGATATGGCTTGGCTCGCACTCGCTTTGGAGCGCGCCGAACGCACCCGGGGCATCACCGAGGTGCGCGGCGGGCTGATCGCGCTCGAGCAGCAGCTCATGGCGGGATGGCAGCCGGAGATCGGCGCGGTGCCGTGGCGTAAGGGCTCCGACTACTTCAACGCTCCCGCCAACGGTCCGGTCGCCATCGCACTCGCGCGCCTGGGGCATCACGAGCGCGCCGCGCAGATCGCCGACTGGATCGACGCCACCCTGCGCGATCCGGAAACGGGACTGATCCTCGACGGCATCCACCTACCCTCGGGCCGGATCGAACGGCCGACGTTCAGCTACTGCCAGGGCGTGGTCCTCGGGCTGGAAACCGAACTGGCGGTCCGAACCGGAGACGTTCGTCACCTCGAGCGCGTGCAGCGATTGCTCCGCGCGGTCGAGGACCGGATGACGGAACGGAATGTCGTCACCGGCGGGGGCGGCGGGGACGGTGGTCTGTTCAACGGGATCCTGGCCCGCTATCTCGCGTTGGTGGCGGTCATGCTGCCCGGAGACGAGGTTGCGCACCGCTCGGCCCGTCGCTCGGCCGCCGCGATCGTGAAAGCCTCGGCCCGCGCCGCCTGGGACCATCGGCTCGAGGTCGAGGGCGATCCGCTGTTCGGCCACGACTGGAACGAACCGGCTCGGCTGCCGGGCGGCACCGCCGGGGCCGCACGGCCTACCCCGGGTGGTTCGGTCACCTCGTCGCGGACACCGGAACGAGATCTGTCGGTGCAGTTGTCGGGCTGGATGTTGATGGAGGCCGCACACGTGGTGACGGCCGCCGGACTCTAGCGGGCGCCGGCGGCCCCAGGGCAGATCAGTGCCGGGGATCGGTCCACACGATGCGCGCGGGCGCCGCGGTGGCCGCGCGCTCGGGGCGGACGGTGCGCAGCGGCACGGTGTCCGGATAGTCGGCGGTCCGGATCTCGAGAGGCAGCGTGTCGAGGGCGTCCGAATCGAAAGCCGCCCGGTCGAAGCCCTGGGCGTCGAAGTTCTGGCCGTCGAAGGTCTGGCCGTCGGATTCGAGTTCGACATCGAAGTCCTCGGCCGGACGCGACATCTCCGCGCGGTACTGCCGCAGGCCGATGATCGTGCCGATGATCAGCACCACGACCAGCGAGCCGCTCACGGTCGGCATCAGCCAGGACACCTTGTTCAGATAGCCGCCGGTGTAGTAGCCGAGCAGCAGCAGAATCGGCGCCCAGATCACCGCGCCGATCGAACTGGCCACGGTGTAGCGGCGGTGGTCCATCCCGGCTGCCCCGGCGACCAGCGGGCACAGCGTGCGCACCCACGGAATCCAGCGGGCGATGAGAACCGCCACGAACCCGTGCCGGTGCAGCAGATCCGATACCCGGGCCAGATTCTCGGCGTTGACGTATTTGCCGTTCTTACGGGCGATCAGGCGATGGCCGGTGCGCGTGCCGATCACGTACCCCACCTGGTTACCTGCGATAGCGGCGAGCATGGTCGCCACCACCAGCGCCCACACCTGCGTATGCCCGGTCTCGTGTGAGGCGAAGATGATGCCGGCGGTCAGCAGCATCGAATCGCCGGGCAGGAACAGGCCGATGATCACCGCGCACTCGAGGAAGACGAAGACCAGGACGACGGTCCAGACGAGTGCCGGCCCGGCGGACTGCAGCGGATCGAATCCGCCCAGTGCAAGGGGTAACGGCGTAGCAGGCAATGGTGTCAGTGCGTGGGTTCGTTCGTCGGTACGGACATCGTGGGCTCCTCGATCTCGAGCACCGGCTCGTGGTTACGCAGCTTCTTCGCCACGGAGATGATGGCGGGCAGGATCGAGACGAACACGATCAGCAGGAAGATGGCCTCGACGTGATCGCGAATGAACCCGACGTTCCCCAGGAAGTACCCGAGGACCGTGATGCCGCCGGCCCACAGAATGCCACCGATGATGTCGAACGTGAGGAATTTGCGGTAATCCATCTTCGACACGCCCGCGAGTACCGGCATGAAGGTCCGCACGATCGGCACGAAGCGCGCCAGGATGATCGTCTTCGGACCGTACTTCTCGAAGAAGGCGTGCGTCTCGGTGATGTAGCGCTGTTTGAAGAAGCGCCCATCCTCCTTGTGGAACAGCGCCGGCCCGATGGCCCGGCCGATCCAGTAGGCGCACTGATCGCCCGCGATCGCGGTCACCGCCACCGCCGGAACGAGCACCCAGATCGACACCGGCGGATGTTCGAGCGCCGCGAGCAGGCCGCCGGTGAACAGCAGCGAATCGCCCGGCAGGATCGGGAACAGCAGCCCTGTCTCGATGAAGACGATGACCAGGATGGCCGGCAGCACCGCATTCGACATCCAGGTATCCGTCAGCAGATACATGGGGTCGAGCAGCTTGTGGACGGAGAATCCGTCGGCGAGAGTGTTCGTGATGGCCAGCGTGGTCACGGGCCCCACAGTACCGGTCACCGTGCGATCTCACCGAACCTCACGGGAACCTCTCAGGCGTTGGCGAATTTCGGTCAACCGAGTTTCGGACCGCTCCCGGCGGTCGACGTGGGTGCGCGCCCGGCCCGGCAAGTCCGCCGCAAGCACTCCCGATCCCGGGCCGCCTTTCGCGACAACGGGCCATGAACTTAGGGTATGGGCTGACAGAATTGTTGTTCGCAGCACACATACGGAGGTCACTCAGTGCCCATCGCGACTCCGGAGGTCTACGCCGAGATGCTCGGTCGGGCCAAAGAGAACTCCTTCGCCTTCCCCGCGATCAACTGCACCTCCTCGGAGACCATCAACGCGGCCATCCGCGGGTTCGCCGAGGCCGGCAGTGACGGCATCATCCAGTTCTCCACCGGCGGCGCCGAATTCGGTTCCGGCCAGGGTGTGAAGGACATGGTCACCGGTGCGGTCGCGCTGGCGGAGTTCGCTCATGTGGTGGCAGCCAAGTACGACGTGACGATCGCGCTGCACACCGACCACTGCCCCAAGGACAAGCTGGACGGCTTCGTCCGTCCGCTGCTGGCCATCTCGCAGGAGCGGGTCAAGGCCGGGCAGAACCCGCTGTTCCAGTCCCACATGTGGGACGGCTCGGCCATCCCGATCGACGAGAACCTCGAGATCGCCAAGGAACTGCTGAAGCAGGCCGCCGCGGCGAACATCATTCTCGAGGTCGAGATCGGTGTCGTCGGCGGTGAAGAGGACGGTGTCGAGGCCGAGATCAACGAGAAGCTCTACACCTCGTCCGAGGACTTCGCCAAGACCATCGACGCCCTGGGCGCCGGTGAGAACGGCAAGTATCTGCTCGCCGCCACCTTCGGCAACGTGCACGGCGTCTACAAGCCGGGCAACGTGGTGCTCAAGCCCGAGGTGCTGGCCGAGGGCCAGCGCGTGGCCGCGGCCAAGCTCGGCCTGGGCGACGGCGCGAAGCCGTTCGACTTCGTCTTCCACGGCGGCTCGGGCTCGCTGAAGTCGGAGATCGACGACTCGCTGAAGTACGGCGTGGTGAAGATGAACGTCGACACCGACACCCAGTACGCCTTCACCCGTCCGATCGCGGCGCACATGTTCACCAACTACGACGGTGTGCTGAAGATCGACGGCGAGGTCGGCAACAAGAAGACCTACGACCCGCGCAGCTACCTCAAGAAGGCCGAGACCTCGATGGCCGAGCGGGTCATCGAGGCCTGCAACGACCTGCGGTCGGCCGGCAAGTCGGTCAGCGCGAAG
Organism: Nocardia sp. 852002-20019_SCH5090214; assembly: GCF_001665865.1. Classification (NCBI taxonomy): domain Bacteria; kingdom Bacillati; phylum Actinomycetota; class Actinomycetes; order Mycobacteriales; family Nocardiaceae; genus Nocardia; species Nocardia sp. 852002-20019_SCH5090214. Next base: position 11,218 of record NZ_LZMK01000030.1, read on the forward strand.
TAGTAGTTCCCGCAGCGGAACGGATCGAGGGTGCGTCGTCCGATGGGCGGCGCACCCTCGGCGTTCGCGGCCGCCACCGTGACGGCGGGTTGTCCCAGCCGGAAGGGCACGAGATGATCTTCTCCGTGAGCAGATGGACACTGTGCCGAGAATCCGGACGACACGAGGCGCTGGACCGGTGAGCAATCCGACCGGCCCCCAATCCATTCCGCCCACCGGGCTCGACGTCCGCGTGCTCGGGCCCGTGCAACTCTCGGTCGGCGGAACGGCCGTACCCGTGGGCGGACCCAAGCCGCGAGCGCTGCTGGCCGCGCTGGCGGTGAACCGGCGGCGTGCCGTCTCGTCACAGGCGCTGGCCGATATCGTCTGGAACGAGGAGCCGCCGGATTCCTATCAGGCGAGTCTGCAGGTATTCGTCTCCAATATTCGTAAGGCGCTGCGTAATTCGGGAGTCGACCCGGCAACGGTGCTGTGCACCGAATCCTCCGGCTACCGGCTCGACATCACCGACGACGAATGCGATCTGGGCCGCTTCGAGGCCACCCACAAGGCCGCGATCGAGGCCGGCGCGGCGGGCGACCACGAGAGCGCGTCGCGGCTGTACGGTGCTGCACTGGAACAGTGGAGCGGTAGAGCGCTCGACGATCTGTCCGGCACCCGCTTCGCCGACACCTTCGCCACCGCGATGGACGAGGAACGCCTGCTCGTCGCCTCCGCCCGCATCGATGCCGAAATCGCCTGCGGCCGCGCCTCTTCGGTGGTCGGCGAACTGGTGGCGATGACGAACGAGCATCCGATGCGGGAACCGCTGTGGGTGCAGCTCATCACCGCGCTGTATCTGTCCGGCCGCCAGGCCGACGCGCTGGAGGCCTGCCGCCGGGTCCGGGCTGTTCTCGCCGACGAACTCGGGATCGATCCCGGGCCGGCGCTGGCCGAACTGGAGAAGCGCGTCCTGCGGCAGGAACCGCTCAATACGATGGCCATCGCCCAGGTCGAGCGAATGGCCAAGGCGATGACCGAAACCGTCACCGACACCCCGCGCAGCGCCCACGCCGGACGGCTGCGGCTGGCGGACGGCCGGGTTTTTCCGATTGCCAAGGGCGGCTTGAAGATCGGCCGCATGACCGACAACGATCTGATCCTCGACGATCCGAAGGTCAGCCGCTATCACGCGCACGTCCTGCCCAGCCGGGCCGGGATGCTGATCAAGGATCTGGCCTCGGCAAACGGCATCTACGTCGACGACGAGGTCGTCGACAGCGGCACCATGCTGTTCGGCGGGGAACTCATCCGGATCGGTTCGACGGTGCTGAGTTTCGAGGCGGATACCGAGTAGGTCGCGCCGAACACACCCGCGGTTGCGCGATAACCGCCGTTCCAGGGCGTTTCCCGGGTAGGGTCGGCGCGGGTGCCGTCCGCGGGATGAGGTCGCGGGTAGGGGAAATCGATCGGTCCGAGGGGTTGCTGATGCGTGTGCGCGTGCCGGCTTCGGCCGCAGTGGTGTTGCTGAGTGCCGGACTGCTGGTCGGGCTGCCCGGATCTGCCGTCGCCGAACCCGGGACAGGTTCGGCGGCAACGGTTCCCGGCACGGGGCCGTGTGCCACCGACCCCGTCCCCGTGCACGAGCCGGTGGTGCCGAAGACCCTCGAGGTGCCGATCCCGTATCCGGTGGTGACCGTCGATCAACCCCCGCCACCCGCGATACCGAAGCGCACGAGCGTGCAGCTGCCGGTCGATCCGTGCGTCAGCCCGTGCCCGGATCTCACCGACGGTCCGCCGCCCGCGCCCGGTCTGCTGAACCGGCTCGGCGTGCCGGAGGTGCTGCTGAAGCCGAAGCCGTTCTATTTCGCGCTGCCGCCCGGGCCCTCGCCCGAACCCGGGCCGCCTCCGCCGCCGCGAGCCGCACCGCCGACCGAACCGGGGCCGGCGGTGGCCGCGCGGCCGGCGCCGAGGGTGAGTCAGGTCCGCGAGGTCGCCAAGGAGACCGGCGCGAATTCGGTGAACCGCACCGACAAGCGCTGGCAGGTCAATGGGACCGACCTGGGCATCATGTGGGAGAGCGCGCCGGGGGAGATCGCGACGGCCTTCGGCGATACCGTCGGGCACGGGTTCCACCCGCCGGGCGGGATGGGCGAGGACTGGCGCAGCAATCTGCTCGCCTTCAGCACGAATCGTGACCTCGGCAAGGGCATGATCATCGACCGCATGGTCACCGACGATCGTTGTCACGCCGCCGAGGTGCTCGCCAGTCGCAAGAAGGACAATATCGAGATCACCACGATTCCGACCTCCGGTTTCGCGCTGCCGCATCGAGGTTCGGCCGACGGCATCCGGCAGTTCATGAGCTACATGTCGATTCGGACCTGGAACAGCCTGCCGGGCACCTTCTACACCAACTACGGCGGTATCGCGTACTCCGACGACCACGGGCAGACCTGGACCAAGGATCCGCACGCGCACTGGGACAACATCTTCGGCCTCGCGAATTTCCAGGTGTCGGCGATGGTTCCGCAGGGTGACTACGTCTACTTGTTCGGCACGCCGAATACGCGGCTCGGCTCGGTCGGCCTCGCCCGGGTGCCCACGGAGCACGTGCTCGACACCTCCGCCTACCAGTACTGGCGCGACGGCACCTGGACTCCGGTCGGCGGAGCCGCTTCCGCCACACCGATCGTCGACGGACCGGCCGGCGAACTGTCGGTGCGCTACGACAGCGCACGCGGTGTCTGGCAGATGAGTTATCTCGACACCGCGAAGGCGGCGGTCGTCGTGCGCGAATCGAACACGCCGCAGGGTCTGTGGTCGCCGAGTTCGCCGCTGTTGCACGTCTCGGCCGAATACCCCGAACTCTACGGCGGATTCATCCACCCGTGGTCGACGTCCTCGGATCTGTACTTCACCGTCAGCACCTGGAGCGACTACAACGTCTACCTGATGCACGCCCGGCTGGACTGACGTTCGAGCCGGCGGTCAGGACAGTTGGACCTCGGCCAGCGCGCGGCCGAACAGCTTCTTCCCCGCCGAGGTGGCGCTCAGCAGAATCGTCGCGACCCGGCGCTCCGGATCCAGCGACTTGATCTTGGCGGAGAAGTCGATCTGCGCCGGCGAATGACGTTCCACCGGAACGTATCCGGAGAAGCGGACACTGTAGCTTTCGATCGCGCCCGGATCTCCGAGCCACGAGGTCAGATACTGCGCACCCAGGCCCATGGTGAGCATGCCGTGCGCGACCACGGTGGGCAGGCCGGCCAGTTCGGCCGCGCGGTCGCTGAAGTGGATCGGGTTGGAATCACCCGCCACACCGGCGTAGTTGACCAGATCGCCGCGGGTGAGCCGCATCGTGGCGGGGGGCAGTTGGTCGCCCACCGCGATATCGTCGAAATTCGGCTGAGTCTCGACGGTGACGTCCCTGCGCGATTCGGCGAGCCCGGGTTCGGGGGTGGCCTCCTCGGCGGCGATCGGGATCAGCGCCTCCGGGGTGGTCGCGCCGACCTCCCGGCGATGCATGACCACACCTTCGACCAGCCGCACGATATCGGCGTCGACCTCGGCGCCCAGGCGCGCCACGATGGTGGTGAGTCCCACCTGAACGACGGTGTCCTCGGCATCGAGGATGGTGGCCTTCACGGTGATGAAATCGTTTCCGCGCAGGTGGCGGATCGATTCGATCTCCGCCTCGCTGCGCAGGGCGTCGCCGGCCAGGATCGGGCGGTGAATGTGGAAGACCTGGTCGGTCTGCAGGATCTGCGACAGGTCGTATTCGCTGAGCACGCTGTCGAGCAGGGCCTGGGTGGTCGCCATGCCGAGCACCGAGGCGAAGGTCGGCGGCGCCACGACGGCATCCCAGCCGAGCTTGGCGGCGTCGGCCTCGAAGTGGTGGGCGGGATGATGGTTCTGCACGGCCCGCGCGAATTCGCGGACCTTCTCCCTGCCCACCTCGTAGCGGTCCCGAATCCGGTAATGCCGACCGGCCAGTGCCGTGGATGCCGGCGCGTCGGGTGCCAGCTCCGGCATGTCCCTTGCTCCCTGCTCGATTCTTACTGCGTAAACGACAGCACCGGTCGACCGCCCCGGAACAGATCGGCGGAGGGTCGGCGGGTGACAATCCGAGCCATGCTATCGGCGGACCGGACCGCTCACCAGGTGTCTGTGACGTGCATCGCCGGGAAGCGGCGCGATGTGACACCAAGGTGACGCACGTCATCGACTCCGGCGCGTCTACTGCGCGGCACCGGCGGGATCGCACACCTTCCAGCCGCCGTCGGTCTGCTGCAGATCGAAGGTGCGGGCGGTCGAGCGGCTCGGATCGGCATCGGTGTAGATGTCGACCTGAGCGACGGCCTTGTCCCCGGTGATCTGGACGCCGTCCACGCCCGCGACCTTCGGGATCTTCTTCTGATCCACCGCCAGCTTGTGCACGCCGGCGTACTGATCGGGCGCGATGTTCTGATAGAAGTCGTGCAGTTTGCCGCACGTCGCGGATTGCAGCTGACTCAGGTTTCCGGACGCCAGTGCGTTGGTGTAGCTGTTGACCGCGCCCTTGACCTGTGCCTCCGGCGAATTGTCGGATCCGCCGGTGACGAGTGCGACCACCGCCACGATCGCGACGATCACCACCACGACCGCGCCGCCGGCGAGCAGCAGCCAGCGCTTACTGCGCGCGGGCTGTCCCGGCGCGGCGTCCGGTCCCGGTTCCGGCGCCGGTACTCGCTGGGGCTGCGCCACCGGGCGCGGTGCACCCAGCTGGCCCGGTCCGCCCGGTTGTCCCGGTGCGCCCGGCCGGTTCGGTCCACCCGGGCCGGCCGGCTGCGCGGACAGTGTCGGCGCTGTCATCTTGGTATCGGCGGGTGACGATGCGCCGCCGGGGCGCTGGCCTTGTTCACCTTGCGCCGCAGGACCTTTCAGGCCCTGTGCGCCGAGTGCCGCCGCCGCTCCCAGCTGCCCCGGCCCACCGGGACGCTGCTGGCCGGGCGCTCCCGGGCCTTGTGCACCTGGCCCCTGCGCGCCGGGACCCTGCTGGCCTGGGCCCTGCGCACCTGGACCCTGCGGTCCCGGCCGCCCGGCCCCCTGTGCACCCGGGCCCTGGGGGTTCTGCCCGCCGGGACGCTGCGGACCTTGTCCACGTCCCTGCGCGCCGGGCCCACCGGGGCCCTGCTGAGCAGGTCCGTTCGGACCGGCTCCGGGGCCCTGTCCCGGCCCGCCCGGAACCTGCTGCCCCGGGGCGTTCGGCCCGCTCGCAGCGGATTGCGGTCCCGGTCGACCCGGACCTTGCTGCCCTGGTCCACCGGGGCCGCCCGCCGGAGCCTGCCCCGGTGCGCCGCCTGCCGGGCCCTGCTGGCCCGGTCCCCCGGAACCGCTCGTCCGCGCCTGTCCCGGTGCGCCGCCCGTGCGCAGCGCGGCCCTTCGGACCTCCGGCCGCCGGTCCGCCCGGGCCCCGCGATCCCGGAGCGCCGGGCGCGCCCTGGCCCTGCTCACCGCCCGGCCCGCCCTGAGCCCCAGGACGCTTCGAGCCGCTCTGCCCGGCTCCCGGCGGCGTGGCGCGAAGCTTCTCGGTGGCCGCCGGATCGGGTTTCTGAATGGGCAGGATCGTGGTGGCGTCGTCGGACGGATTCGATATCGCGGGAACATCTTGTGGGGCTTCGTTTTTCGTGTCCGGCGCCGCAGTGCCTCCACCGCCGTTCGCGCCGGACTGCTGCGCCGGGCCGGACTTCGCGGACTTCCCGCCGCCCTTGCCGGACGAAACCTTGGGCAAGGCAACGGTTTTCGAATCGTCGTCGCTCTCGCCGGACGCGCTCTCGTTCGCGGCGGCGCTCGGCGCGTTCGGGCCCGGCGCGGCGGTGCGTGCGGACCCGGCGGCGCCCTGGCCGGTTGCGGCACTCCCGGTGTCGGCAGCCTTCGCGGTTTTCGCACCCTCGGCGCCCTTCGCGGTGCGCTCGGCGTCGGGTGCGGCGGCCGGGCCATTCGTTTTCGCCGGGCCGTTCGCGGCGGCCGCTCCGGCAGTGCCGGCCGTGGCGTCGGACTTGCCGGAGTTCTCGGAGGTGGGAGCCTTGCCGGTCTCCTCGGGCTTCTTGCCGGATTCGTCGCGCCTGGGGATGGCGACCGTCTCCGCTTCACCCGCCCCATCGCCCGGCGCGGTGCCCGCCTTGTCGCCGCCGGCCGCCGCGCCACCGCCGTTCGGTGTCGAGCCGGGCGCAGCGGCGGGCGACTTGCCTGAGCCGGGAGCGCCGGGACCGCCGGACTTCGTACCGGAAGCGTTCGGGCCGGACTTGTCACCCGCGGCGGAACTCGCCTGTCCCGCAGCGCCTTTTGCCCCCGGTGTGCGAATGACCTGGGTTTGCGCCGACGGTGACGGCATGGGTGCGGTGGGGGCGGCGCCGGGAAGTTGATCCCGGGAGATGCGCTGGGTGCGGTCCGGGGCGCCGGTGTCCGGTTCGCGACCGGCGGTTGTCCCGCCCTGGGCGCCGGGCTTCGCCGGTCCGTCCGGACCCGCACCGGATGCAGCCTGACGCGGGCGGTCGCCGGAGGCGCCCTGGTGCGGCTTCTGGTCGTCGTTCGGGTCGGACACGCGCTACCCCTTGCTCAGTATCAGCTGTCGGTCGTCGACTGTCGGTCTCAGACGGCCAGCCTAATGGGGTGGGGGCGCGTAGGAGGCGGCAGACGCGCAACCATATAAGGCCTCGCCATCAGGAGGGGGACTCGGCATCGGGACCCGCGCACCCGCTGCCCGGCGAGCCGCCGCGGTGGCGGTGCACAATGAAGCCCATGACCTCCTTCGGTGATCTGCTCGGACCGCAGCCGGTATTGCTTCCCGAAAACACGGAAGCCGAACAGGCCCTGCTGGACAACCAGGACCCGGTCCAGGTCGCCGCCGCCCATCCGACGGCCTCCGTGGCCTGGGCGCAGCTGGCCGAGGACGCGCTGGACCGCGCCGGCGTCGTGGGCGCACCCGAGGGCCAGGCCGAGGTGAGCCTCGATGTGGTGGCGGCCTACGCCTTCGCCCGCACGGGCTACCACCGCGGGCTGGACCTGTTGCGCCGCAACGGGTGGAAGGGCTTCGGCCCGGTGCCGTGGAGCCACGAACCCAACCAGGGCTTCCTCCGTGCGGTCGGCGCCCTCGCCCGCGCCGCCCAGGCCATCGGCGAGAGCGACGAATACGCCCGCTGCCTGGATCTGCTCGAGGATTGCGATCCCCGCGCCGCCGCCGAACTCGGATTGGACTGAGACTGGCCGGCACGGAACGGTTCGCGACCGCCATCACCGTCGATGCGGTTCGCGACAGCGGTAGACAGCGCATGCGCAGTGGCTGGGTGCGTCTGCGCCGGTCCGCGCTTCCGATCTTCCAATGTGCGGTGGGCGCGGCACTGTCCTGGTTCGTCGCCCACCGGTTGGTGGGGCATCCCCAACCGTTCTTCGCGCCGATGGCCGCGGTCATCTCGATCGGGGTGTCGTTCGGTGCGCGGCTGCGCCGATCGGTGGAACTGGTCGGCGGTGTGGCCGTCGGGATCGGGATCGGCGATTTCTTCATCGGGCAGGTCGGAACCGGCGCGTGGCAGATCGCGCTCGTCGTCGGGGTGGCGATGGCGACCGCGGTATTTCTCGATCGAGGTGCGGTCATCCCGATGCAGGCCGCCAGTTCGGCGGTGCTGGTCGCCACGTTGATGCCGCCGCATACCGGCGGAGGTTTCAATCGCATGGTCGACGCGCTGGTCGGTGGGTTGGTCGGCGTCGTGGTGGTGGCCGCGATTCCGCTGCATCCCGTGCGCCGGGCCCGGCAGCAGGCCGCCGATATCCTCACCGTCCTGGGCGCGGCGCTGACCGCATGCGCCGACGGCCTCCATGAGCAGAACGCGGAGAAGGTCCGCGCCGCATTGCATTCCGTGCGCGGCACGCAACCGCAGATCGACGGTTTGCGCAACGCCGTCGAAGGCGGCCGCGAGGTCAGCCGGATCTCGCCGCTGTACTGGAATTCCCGGCCCCGGCTGGAGGCGATTCGCGCGGCGGTCGACCCGCTCGACAATGCCGTGCGCAATACCCGAGTGCTGTTGCGCCGCGCGCTGACTCTGGTGCGCGACGACGAAATCCTCGATCCCCGAATGATCGCCGAGGTCGAAGAACTGGGGCAGGCGGTGGAAGTGGTGCGCCGCTACATGGTTGCCGAACCCGGTGAACAGCCCGATGCCGCCGAAGCGACACGCGTCCTGCGGCGGGTGGCGAAGGGCGCGACCAAGGATCTGGTCGCGGGCGCCGGCCTGTCCTCGCACGTGGTCTTCGCCCAATTGCGTTCCATCGTGGTCGATCTGATGCAGGTCTGCGGGATCAAACGCCTGTCGGCGATCGCGTTGCTGCCGCCCACCGTGCAGAACCCCTATGTGGCGCCCGAGGATTGACCGGACGTGACGCCACCCGTGGGAACCCTTGCGGCAGGGCGTGTTCGGTAGCCTCGCCGTGCCGGAGATTTCCCGAGCGAGCGCTCCGGTACCAGTAGTCGCCGAGCGGTCCGCGAGGTCGCCGGGTCCGGCTGCGCACGGCCGACGCGGCCGAATCGGGTAGTCGACTACTCGTGTCGCGGGTCGGCGCGGATCGTACGTTTGTCTCGACCGCGTCGACGAGGGGTGGCGCGGTCGGAAAACTTCGCGACGGATGCGACGTGCGGCCGATTGGTGTGCGGCCGACCGCGTAGGGGGCGGGAGCTCCGTCGCGAAGAGGGCCGCCCGGTTCCTGTTCGCCGGCGAATCGAACTGGAATCGGGCGCGCCCGCCGAAACGCGTGTCAGGTCCAGAAGCGGGTCAGATAACTGCCGATGGCCGCCCAGTCCGACGGCACGCCGGACAGTTCGAACACCCAGTAGACGGCATCGAAGAACACGCGATTGAGCTCCGGCACCCACAGAATCGCGAGCAACAGCAGCAGCCCGAACGGCTTCACCTGATCCAGCGACCGCCGTGTCTGATAACTGAGCGACGGCTCCACGATCGCGTAGCCGTCGGTTCCCGGAATCGGCAGCAGATTCAGAATCGTCGCGGTGATCTGCAGAAACGCCAGGAAACTGAGGCCGAACCAGAACGCGGCGTGGTCATGGGTGGAGCCGGCGAATCGGACGATCACCAGCAGCACCACCGCGCACAACGCGTTGACCGCCGGACCGGCCGCGCTGATCGCACGCTGGGTGCGCGTCGAAAAGTTCTGCGTATTCAGATAGACCGCGCCACCGGGCAGTGCGAATCCGCCCAGCGCGATGAAGAAGATCGGCAGCGCGATCGACAGCAGGGGATGGCTGTATTTCACCGGATTCAGCGTCAGGTACCCGCGCATCTGCACTTCGCGATCCCCGGCCCGATACGCCGTGTAGGCGTGGCCGAATTCGTGCAGGCACACGCTGAGAATCCAGCCCGCCACCACGAAGACGAACACTCCGGCCTTGGCCCGGGTGGACAGCGGATCGGCATCCCAGGCCAGCGCCCCGCCCAGCGCGGTGATCACCACGATCAGCAAGAAGATCGGACTCGGGTGCACCACTCTCCGAGCCGGAAAGGAGTAGGTCATCGCACCAGCAGCCAGGGCTCGTGATGACGGTAGAAACTCGACCGCGGCACTGTGCGATCGGCGGCGATGCCGTCGCGCGTCACCGCCGCCCCCGGTGATCCCAGCTGTACGGCGCGCCCGGCCACCCAGCGCTTCTTACCCCAGCCGCGCTGCACCGTGGCGCGCACGCCCGGCATCTCGAGGGTGGGTGAAACATGCAGCGCCGCAACCTTTCCGGTGAACAACCGGACCTCGTCGACGTACGCCTCCCCCTCGAGTTTGCCGCCGTCGCGGCCGGTGATCGTGGCCCGGCCGACCAGGACGGTGCCGGTCTCGTCGCGGATCAGAGGGGTGGGCTCGGCGCGGCCCTCCAGCGCGCGTTTGGCGGCGTGCGAGCCCGTGCCGGTCTGATATGCCCGGGAACCGTAGGTGCGATCCACCGGCACATAGCCGATTTCGACGGTCAGCCGTTCGGTGCGCAGCAGATGGGTGAGCACCGCGGCTAGACCGGCATCCTCACCGAGCACGATGAGCCGCGGCTGGTTGTCGGCAGCCAGGACCGGAAGCAGTTCGTCCAGTTCTGCGGTGTCGGGAATCGCCGTGGTCTGGGTGGTGGGCAGCGACGCGAGCGCGATGGGCACGGGAGCGCCGTTGCAGCGGAGAACATGAGTACTCAACTGCCGAACACCCTCCTCGGACCTGCCAACGCCATCGCCCTCGCTGCCTACCGGGCGCACCCCTGCCGGGACGCCTCCGCAGGCCACTGTAATCGGCTCGGGCGGTCGGCGCGCTCTCCGCTGCGCCACGCGGGGAAGGAGGTGGCTGGTTACGGCACGAATTGTGTCCACTAGACTGTCCCTCCGGCCACCGCCACTTGGCGCGAGCGACGGGCCTCGGGAGCGCCGTCATCGGGCTCTGCAACGGCAGGTAGCTGCAGCGTCGCCGATGCTGCGTGTCGAAACCGTAGGAGACTCCCATGCCGGCAATCGTGCTGATCGGCGCCCAGTGGGGCGACGAGGGTAAGGGCAAAGCTACCGATCTGCTCGGTGGCCGCGTCCAGTGGGTGGTCCGCTACCAGGGTGGCAACAACGCAGGTCACACCGTGGTCCTGCCGAACGGCGACAACTTCGCGCTACACCTCATCCCGTCCGGCATCCTGACGCCGGGTGTCACCAATGTCATCGGCAACGGTGTCGTCATCGACCCGGGTGTGCTGCTCGACGAACTCGCCGGACTGGAACAGCGCTCCGTGGACACCTCCCGGCTGCTGCTGTCGGCGGACGCGCACCTGATCATGCCGTACCACGTGGCCATCGATAAGGTCACCGAACGTTTCCTCGGCAACAAGAAGATCGGCACCACCGGACGCGGCATCGGCCCCTGCTATCAGGACAAGGTCGCCCGCGTGGGCGTGCGTGTCGCCGATGTGCTGGACGAGAAGATCCTCACCCAGAAGGTCGAAGCCGCACTGGAATTCAAGAACCAGGTGCTGGTGAAGATCTACAACCGGCGCGCACTCGACCCGCAGCAGGTGGTCGACGAGGTGCTGAATCAGGCCGAAGGTTTCAAGCACCGCATCAGCGATACCCGGCTGCTGCTCAACCAGGCGCTGGAGAACGGCGAGACCGTCCTGCTGGAGGGTTCGCAGGGGACCCTGCTCGACGTCGACCACGGCACCTATCCCTATGTGACGTCGTCGAATCCGACCTCCGGCGGTGCCGCGGTGGGCGCGGGCGTGGGACCCAACAAGATCACCACGGTGCTCGGCATCCTCAAGGCCTACACCACGCGCGTCGGCTCCGGCCCGTTCCCGACCGAACTGTTCGACCAGTCCGGTGAGTATCTCGCCAAGACCGGCGGTGAGGTCGGCGTGACCACCGGCCGTGCCCGCCGCACCGGCTGGTTCGACGCGGTGATCGCCCGCTACGCGACCCGGGTCAACGGCATCACCGACTACTTCCTCACCAAGCTGGATGTGCTGTCCAGCCTGGACCGCGTGCCGATCTGCGTGGCCTACGAGATCGACGGCGAGCGGGTGGAGCAGATGCCGACCACCCAGACCGAATTCCACCACGCCAAGCCCATCTACGAGGAGATGCCGGGCTGGTGGGAGGACATCTCCGGAGCGCGCAGCTTCGACGACCTGCCGGCCAACGCGCGGGCGTACGTCGAACGGCTGGAGGAGCTTTCCGGCGCCCGCGTGTCCTGCATCGGCGTCGGACCCGGCCGTGACGAGACGATCGTGCGTCACGACGTCCTGAACCATCAGTAGCAGGTGAGGGGCGCCAAGGGTTCGGTGGCGTGCGGGGTCAGCGAAGCGTAGGTCGCCGCGATCGACTTCACCGCCACCCGCAGATCGGATTCGGTGTGGGTGAACGGGATTCGCAGGAACCGCTCGAAGGCGCCTTGGACCCCGAAACGGGGTCCGGCGGCCAGCAGCACGCCGTGATTCGGCGCGGTGGCGGCGAGAGCGGTCGAGACGGGAGCCGGAAGTTGCACCCAGATCGACATGCCGCCGCAACCGGGACTCACCTGCCAGTCGGGCAATTCCTCGGACAGGGCGTCCAAGAGAGCCGCACGCCGGCTGCGTAGTTGTTCGCGGCGTTGTTCGAGGATGACGCCGGCATGATCGAGCAGATAGCCGGTTGCCAGCTGGTCCATCACGGGCGTGCCGAGGTCCACCGTGGAGCGGGTGCCGAGAAGTTTCCCGATGAGCGACTGGTTGGCGCGAATCCAGCCCACGCGCAGGCCGCCCCAGAACGACTTGGATGCCGACCCGATCGTCACGATCTCCGAACCGCGTGCGAAAGCCGCCGCCGGAGGAGGGGTTTCGCCGTCGAGCTGCTGATCGACCATGGACTCGTCGACGATCACCGTCATGCGGGTCTCGCGGGCGATCGCGGCCAGTTCCGCCCGGGCGTCGGCGTTCATCAGCAGGCCGGTCGGATTGTTGAAGTCCGGCACCAGGTAGGCGGTGCTCGCGGCGGTTTGCCGTGCGGCACTGCGGATTCCGTCGAGATCCCAGGCGGCATCCGGTTGTTCGGGGCGCAGCGGCACCGGGACCGGCCGGGCGCCGACGTCGCGGATCGCCTCGATCGCGTTGGGATAGGTCGGGTGGTCGATCAGGACGCGTTCGGCGGGTGCGGTGAGCACATTGAGGAGCAGCCGAAGTCCGTGCTGCGCACCGAGAGTCACCAGAATCTGATCCGGCTCGGTGGGCAGGCCGCGCTCGGTGTAGCGGCGCGCGAGCATCTCCCGCAGCGGCAGCACGCCCACCGGGTCCATGCCGTGGGTGCCGAGATAGATCGGAAGACCCTGCAGCGCAGCCGAATACGCGTCGTTCATCTGCGGCGGCGCCGACATCGCGGCGTAGGTGAGGTCGATGGTGGGCTGGGCCGTCGGTGACATCACCGCCAGGATGCTGCGGGCCGGTTTGGTGCCGTCGTGTGCGACGTCGGAGGGCAGGGCGACCGTGCTGCGCGAGCCCTGCCGGCTGATCAGATAGCCGTGCTCCCGCAGCAGCGCGTAGGCGGAGGTGACGGTGGTGCGGCTGACGCCCAGCGCGGTCGCCAGATCGCGTTCGCTGGGCAGCGCGATACCCAGCGGGGCGCGGCCGTCGTGGATCAGCAGGCGGATACTCTCCGCGAGTGCCAGATAGGCCGGGCGCGCACCCCGGCGGGCGGCGCCGGATTCGTCGTGCCGCCAGCGGCCCAGGTCGCGGGTGAGGGTGGCCGCACTGATCACGCGTATCGCCATAGAGGCCAGTATCCGGGTAGTGGCTATTTGATTCAAGTCCAGATGCGGGCAGGGTGGACCTCATGTTCTCCGGTCTTGCCGCCCTGCTGGTCGTCGTGGTGGTTCTCGTGGCCGTCTATCGCTACGCCACCGGATCCGGCCGCCGGGTCGTCGCACTCTTCGAGCGGTATCGACCGCATGCGCCGATGGCGGATTGGTCGCTGGGAGAGGCGGATCGCCGTGGTCGGGTCCGGGATCTCGCGGTCGGGCGCGGCCGCGGGACCGGTGTGGCACGGGACCGGTCGGCGACTCGACCGCCTGCGTCGCCCTGACCTTCGGGGGCGGCATCAGTCCAGTCGTGTGGTACTGGACTGCAACAGCCGGGAATGTCGGACCCTCGGTGCACACTGTGGGTATGTCTGCGGGCAAGTTGTCCTCGGTCGCGGTGACCGAATTCGATACCGCCATCGGCCGATGCGCCATGGGATGGACCGATGACGGCGTCGTGCGGTTCCAACTGCCGGAAGTCGCCGGCGTGCGCGCCCCGGAACGGGTCGAATCTCCGGAGCTCGCCGAATCCCCCGGGCTCGTCGGATCCCCGGAACGTGACGAATCCGCGCCGCTCGCCGATTCCCCGGACGCTTCCGCCCTCATGTCCGGCATGCTGCGCCGCGGAGTGGACGCGATCGCGTCCGCGAGGGTTCGCACCGTCGAACCGTCCGGTGCGATGGCCGAGGCGATCCGGGCCATTCGCGCGCATCTGACCGGCGAACTGGACGATCTGCGGTGGATTGCGGTGGACTATCGCGCGCAACCGGAATTCCATCGCGCGGTCTACGACATCACGCGCACCATCGCCCCGGGGCACACTCTCACCTACGGCGAGGTCGCCGCCCGGGCCGGAGCGCCCGGCGCGGCCCAAGCCGTCGGACAAGCCTTGGGCCGCAATCCCATTCCCTTGATCGTGCCCTGCCACCGCGTGCTGGCGGCCGATCACGGACTGCACGGCTTCTCCGCGCCCGGCGGCATCGCGACCAAGGCCCGCCTGCTCGAAATCGAACGCACCTCGGGATTTGGGGAACCGACCCTGTTCTGAGCGCCGGTGGGCCGGCTGGGCGACCGCACCGAGTCGCCGGCGCCGATGGCTGCTATTTGTGTTCGGGGTTCGGGTTGATCGCGCCTTGGATGCCGTCGTTGGCGCGGTTGACGCCGTCGACCACCGCATCCGGTACGGCATCCGGCACCGGCGCGCTGAAGCCGCCCACGCGCACTTCGCGCGGAGCGGGCGGTTCGGTCGGCTTCGGTTCCGGCTTCGGCGCGGCCCGGGGCGCGGACTGCGGAGCCGGTACGTGTTGCGGTGAGGCGGAACGCAATTCGGCGGGCTCGTCGGAAGGAGCCGGGGCATCCGGGGTGGTGACACCGGGCTGAACCGGACCGGTCGCCGCGGCGGTACCGGCGAAACCGAGGACCACCGCGAGCGGCACCGCCGCCATCGCGACCCGAATACCCGTCATCAGATACCGATTTCGACGGATCACGCCGAGCACCACCCTCATCAGCAGCCTGCCTGTGTGGCGACCACGGCCGCCGCCAGCATCGTAATCGACCGCTAGCGGCGACGCAGTGTCGAATTCCGCACAGCGACGGCCTCCTGCCGTGGTCGGACACGCGGCGTATCCCGTCGAACGATGTATGCCCGGGAGCGGAGGCCTACCGTAGACGTCATGACGAAGGGGAGTGGCGGGCGAGACAGCATGGGACACGAACGGAAAGCGTCACCTCCGGCCCGCGATATCCGCCGCCGGCTCGCGGTGCCGGTGCAGCGGTACATCGCGATTCCCGTGGGCAGCCGGGTCGCGCGGTACCTCGGCGGACTCGCCGTACTGGAGACGACCGGGCGTCGCAGTGGTCAGCCGCGACGGACGCCGATCGGGGGGAGGCTGGTCGGCTCCTCCTACTGGTTCGTCTCCGAATTCGGGCGCGATTCGCAGTACGTGCGCAATATCGTCGCGAATCCCAAGGTGCGCTTGCAGATTCGCGGTGTCTGGCACGACGGCACGGCGGTCCTGCTCGACGACGACGATGCGCGGGCACGGCTGCGCAAGCTCAACCGCGTCAACAGTTCGGTCGTGCGCGCCGTCGGCTCGAACCTGCTGACGATTCGCATCGACCTGGAGTGACTCGGACCGGCCGGGGCGAACGGTTCAGCGCTGTTTGCCTCGCGGTGGCTCGCCGCGCATCAGATCGGCGAGCGCCTCGCGATCGGTGACGTCGAGCTTCATACAGGCCCGATAGAGATGTCCCTCGACGGTCCGCACCGACACCGTCAGCCGATCCGCGATCTGCCGATTGCTGAGTCCGGCCGCGACCAGATTGGCGATTTCGCGTTCCCGCGCGGTGAGCGGAAGTGGTTGTGCCGATTGCCGAAGCGCCGGTGTGCTCGCGCCGCCGCAGGCCGCGGCCAGGCGATTGGCGGTCGCGGCGGATTCGAGCAATCGGCGCCGATCGCCGTGCCGCTCGTGCGCCGAGGCGGCCTGCGCGGCGGCGTCGGCGGCCGAGAGCAGGGCGCCCATTCGCTCGAATTCCGCTGCGGCATTGTCCAATCCGGGGCCGTCCTGGGAGGCCACGGCCACCGCGTGGCGAGCCTGCACCTGCACCAGCGCGCCGTCGATCCGCGCCGCGATATCGGCGAGCCGCCCGGCCACGGTGCGGTCGCCGAAGCGGGCCGCGGTGTGCAGGGCCATGGCCTCGATCGCGTGCTGGTGGGACCGGGCCGCGGCGTCGGCGGCGCCGATGGCCAGCCGCACGGCCGGGGCGACGGTGCCTTCGGCCGCGGCCTGCCACGCGCGCGCGATTTCGAGCTGCGGTTCGTAGACCGCACTGTGCCGGCCACCGCGCAGCCGCGCCTCGGCGATCGTCTCGGCGGCCTCCGCGGCCCGGCCCAAGGCCGAATAGGCTTCGGCGAGACGAATTCTCGCCGGGAACATCCACGCGGCGGCGCCCTCGGCGGTCAGCGCCGCGAGCGCCTGTTCGAGATTCTCGACGCCCTCCGGGAAGTGCCCCTGTGCCACGTCGACGGTGCCCTGCAGGATCTTCGAGAGCCCCCAGGCCAGATACTGTCCCGGCGCCGAATATCCGAAATAGCCGGAGGCACAGCGACGTGCGGCATCCAGTTCACCGGTGAAGGTGAGCGCCAGCACCTCCGCGTGCGCGGACATGAAGCGCGTCGGCCCGTCGACCTGCTCCTCGACCTGATGGCCGCGCAGGGTGTATTCGCGCGCGGCCGCACTGCGGCCCATCAGCGCGAGCGCCAGACCGCCGCCGAACGATGCCCACCACACCGCCCAGGCCGGCGCGTCCGGTGTGGACATCACCGCCTCGGCGTCGGTGAAGGCCTCCTCCAAGCGGTTTTCGTTCACCTCGCACGCGGAAGCCAAGCCCCGCAACGTCAGGACGATCTTCGGATGCCGGACCCGGCTGCGCACCAGGGACAGCACCTCGTCGGCCCGGTCGGCATCGCCCATGGCCCACAACAGATTCGAGACGCGGGTGCTGCCCCAGCGGGCCAGCTGCACCTCGTTCAACTGATCCGGATCGAAACTGGCCAGGGTGCGTTCGGCCTCGATGCGATGTCCCTGCCACAGCAGCGCGCGCGCCAGCAGATCCGCGGACTCGACACCGCCTCGGCGCTCCACCGCCGCGCGCGCGAACCGTTCACCGAGGGGGATGTTCGCCAGCCCGATGGCATCGGCCGCGGCCGCCTCGAACAACTCCAGATCCGCGGATTTGTCACTGTCCAAAGCCAATTCGGCCAGCCGGATGCGATCGGAGGCGGATTTGATCGGCCGCTCCCGCAGCGACGAATACAACCGGCCCCGGAGCCGGCGAGCCGAGGCGATACCGAGCCGCCGCCGGATCACCTCGCCGAACAGCGGATGGTTGTAGCGCACCAGCAACTGGTGACCGTTCTCGACAATCCGGATCACGCCACGGGTTTCGGCCTGTTCGACCGCATCCTCGCCGGCCAGTTCGGCCAATACGTCGAGATCGATGGGCTCGCAGAAGGTGAGCAGTTCCAGGACGCGCAGCACCGACTCCGGCAGCTGCTCGACGCGATCCTCCAGCAGTGCCGCCAGTTCCGAGGTCACCGCCGCCCGCCCGCGCAGCTGCCACACCCCGTTGACCTGTCGCAGCGTGCCCGCCTCCAGCGCGCCCTCCACGAGATGACGCAGGAACAGGGCATTGCCGCCCGAGGATTCCCACATCAGATTGGCGGTGAACCCCTCCAGCTGCCCGCCGAGCATGGATTCGACCAGTTCGACGCTCTGCGGTTCGGAGAACGGCGTGAGGTCGATCCGCAGCAGATGCCCGTCCTTCCACAGCGAGGTCACCGCGTCCGGCACCTGCACCCCGCTGCGTACCGTGCAGACGATCCGCGCGGCCTTGTCGATGGCCAACTGCAGCAGCAGTGTTGCCGAGAGCTGATCGAGCAGGTGGGCATCGTCGACGCCGATGATGGTGTCGCCGTCGGACAGCAGCGCCTCCCGCGCGGCGGCCATGAACGTGACCGGGTCGTGTGCGGTGTACACGCCGACCATATGCGCGAACACGCCGAGCGGAATACTGCGTGCGGACTCGGTGCCCGCCACCCAGCGCACACTCCCGCCCACCGCGGCCGTCGCCTGCCGCGCCAGGGTCGTCTTCCCCACCCCCGCGTCGCCGGTCAGGATCGCGCCGACGAATTCGGTGCCGGTCAACGCGGCGCGAATCGACTCCAATTCGCCACCGCGCTCGATCATCGGCCAGTTCCGAGCCATGAAATTACTGTAGTGCCTTGGCGAATTTGCGCGGAATGAACGAACCGCGAACGGCCGCAGCCCTATCCAGCGCAAATGCCGGCGTGCCGGGAATGCCCCGGTGGCGGCGCTCGCCACCGGGGCGCCGCGTCAGTTCGCCCAGATCTCGTCGATGGCCGTGGCGGCCGAGGGAGGCGGGGTGGGGGTGCCGCCCTGGGTGCGGGAGAAGCGCGGGGCGGGGGCGTGCTGGACCACGCCGTCGATCTCGACCAGGGATTCGCGGGCGGTGATATGGCCGTTCTCGGTGGCCTCGGTGAAGGTGAGGACCGGGGTGCAGCAGGCGTCGGTGCCGTCGAAGATCGCGGCCCATTCGTCGCGGGTCTTGGTCTTGAACTTCTCGGTGAACAGCTTGCGCAGCTGATCCTGGCCGTTGGGGTCGAGTTGCATCGGCAGGCCCTCGGGGTCGATCTCGAGACCCTTCAGGAATTCGGCGTAGAACTGCGGTTCGATGCAGCCGACGGCCATGTACTTGCCGTCGGAGGTCTCGTAGGTGTCGTAGAAGGCCATACCGGTGTCGAGCAGGTTGGTGCCCCGCTCGTCCGACCACAGGCCCATGCCGCGCATACCCCAGATCATGTGCGAGAGGGAGAGCGCACCGTCGATCATCGCGGCGTCGATCACCTGGCCCTTACCGGAGATCGACCGCTCCACCAGCGCGGAGAGCACACCCATCACCAGGAACATCGAACCGCCGCCGAAGTCGCCGACCATGTTCAGCGGCGGGACCGGGCGCTCACCCTTGCGGCCGATGGCGTTGAGCACACCGGTCAGCGAGATGTAGTTGATGTCGTGGCCGGCGCGGTCGGCGAGCGGGCCGTACTGTCCCCACCCGGTCATCCGGCCGTAGATCAGGCGCGGGTTGCGCTCGAGGGTGACGTCCGGGCCCAGTCCCATCCGCTCGGTGACGCCGGGCCGGAAACCCTCCAGCAGCACATCGGCCTTGTCGATCAGGCCGAGCACCTTCTCGATATCGGCGGGATCCTTGAGGTTGGCCTCGACGATGGTGCGTCCCCGCCACTGCGGTCGTTCCATGAATCCCGGCAGCTGGCCGGGACGCTGCACGCGCACCACATCGGCGCCCAGATCGGCCAGCAGCAGTGCCGCGTGCGGGCCGGGGCCGATTCCGGCCAGCTCCAGAACCTTGATGCCCGCGAGTGGGCCCTGTCCGGTGGTGGTGGATGAAGTGCTCACGCCCTACCTCGGTTCGTCGTCGATCCTGCGACCGGCGGCGCGCGCCGGTGTTGACACTACGACAATAAGCGGTGGATGTGACGCACGGCATCCGGGTGCGGTGTGCGTGGCTATTCGATGATCCGCAGCGGTCGCGTCCGGTCCGGGGGCTGGTTCCGTTTCGGCGGCTGGGGCAGTTCCGAGCGGCGCAGCCGCAGCGTCGGCGGTTCGGTGCGCGGAATCGGCAGCGTCGGCACGGGATCCTCGGCCGAACGCACCTTCATCGGCAGCCGGTAGCAGGCGCGGGCGTTGTCCTCGAGCACCCGGTACATATCCGCGCCGACGGCCCGGCCGATGATCTCGATATCGGCATCGCGGAACGGCCGTCCGGCCCGATTGCCCGGCAGATCGGAGCCGAACATCAGCGCACCGGGATTGACCGCGTGCACCCGTCGCATCGCCGATTCCACATCCATCGACACCCGACCGAATCCGGAGGCTTTCACCCGGGCCCCGCGATCGACCAGATTCAGCAGATAGGGCAGGCACTCGTCGGACATGCCCATGTGGTCGATGCTCAGCGCCGGCAGTTTGGAGATGACCGGTTCCAGCGAGCCCAGCATGGATCCGTCGATGTAGAGCTCGACATGCCAGCCGGCGAGTTCGTAGGCGCGCACGGCCTGCATGGTCAGCGTGACGATGTCGACCGCGGCGCGCTTGAGATTGAACCGGATGGCCCGCACCCCGGCCCGGTCCAGTTCGATGATCTGCTCGTCGGTGACGTCCGAAGGCAGATTGATCACGCCGACCCAGTTCGGCCCGAGTTCGGCCAGTGCGGCGATCATGAACGTCGAGTCGGTGCCCTGGAAGGACGCACTCACCACCGCACCACCGTCGACATCGAAGTGCGCCATGCGCTTTCGATAGTCGGCGATGGTGTACGGCTCCGGCAGGTAGCCCTGATTCTCGACCAGCGGATACCGCGGGTCGATGATGTGAACGTGTGAATCGAACACGTGATCAGCATGCCTCAGGTCGGTGACGAATGCGGATCCGGCGTGGTGTTCAGACCTTGTGCGGCTCGCTCGCGCGCAGCATGTCCTCGCGTTCGACGACCTTGACCCGCTCGCGGCCCTCGGGCTCGCCGAGCGAGCGCTCGTGGGCGTCGAGGCGGTACCAGCCGGCCCAGGTGGTGAACGGAATGCCCTTGTCCTCGAGGAACTTCGTCACGGCCTCGGGATCGGGTTCGGCGGCCGGGGTGAAGGAGGCGGCGTCGTCGAGCAGGCAGGCGATGGTCTCGTTGGCGTCGCCCTTGGTGTGGCCGATCAGGCCGACCGGGCCGCGCTTGATCCAGCCGGTGACGTAGGTCTGCGGCAGGTAGCGGGCGGTGCCGTCGGCGCCCTCGTCGAGGAGCACGCGACCGGCCTCGTTCGGCACGGTGCCGGCCTGGTCGTCGAACGGCAGCTGCGGGATGTTCTGCGACAGGTAGCCGACGGCGCGGTACACGGCCTGGACGTCCCAGTCCTTGTAGGTTCCGGTGCCCTTGACGTTGCCGGTGCCGTCGAGGGTGGTGCGCTCGGTGCGCAGGCCGACCACCTTGCCGTCCTCGCCGATCAGTTCGGCCGGGGATTCGAAGAAGTGCAGGAACAGCTTGTGCGGGCGGTCGCCGACGTCGCGAATGGCCCACTGCTCGAGGGTGTTGCAGACCATGTCGACCTGCTTGGAGTGGCGGCGCGCGGCTTCCGAGCCCTCGTCGTAGTCGATGTCCTCGGGATCGACGATCACCTCGATATTCGGCGAGTGATCGAGTTCGCGCAGTTCCAGCGGGGTGAACTTGGCCTGGGCGGGACCGCGGCGGCCGAAGACGTGCACCTCGACGGCCTTGTTGTTGCGCAGGCCCTCGTAGACGTTCGGCGGAATCTCGGTGGGCAGCAGTTCCTCACCGGTCTTGGCGAGCACGCGGGCCACGTCGAGCGCCACATTGCCCACACCCAGGACGGCGACCTTCTCCGCGTCGAGCGGCCAGGTGCGCGGCACGTCCGGGTGGCCGTCGTACCAGGACACGAAGTCGGCGGCGCCGTAGCTGCCGTCCAGTTCGATACCCGGGACGCCCAGGGCGCGGTCGGCGTTGGCGCCGGTGGAGAAGATCACCGCGTCGTAGAAGCGGCGCAGGTCCTCGAGGTCGATGTCGCTGCCGTAGTCGATATTGCCGAGCAGGCGGACCTGCGGCTTGTCGAGCACCTTGTGCAGCGCGGTGATGATGCCCTTGATGCGCGGGTGGTCGGGTGCGACGCCGTAGCGGATCAGACCGAACGGGGCCGGCATGCGCTCGTAGAGGTCGATACTCGCCTCCACGTCGGACTTCATCAGCGCGTCGGCGGCGTAGATTCCGGCCGGTCCGGCACCGACGATCGCGATGCGCAGGGGGCGGTCGCCCGCGCCGCTATTCGTTCCAGCGTGTTCGGTCATTTCTACGCGCACCCTTTGGTCGAAAACTCTCGTCTTGTCAGCCGTCCTTCTTAGCTTAGGCTAAGTTGACGTGCGGGCCGGGCGCCTGCCCGACTGCTCCGCCGATGCTGCCTCGTTGCCGCGCGGAGCTCTCCCGATCCGTGCACCGGATGTGGCCGGAGTTCTGGTGATTCTATCGGTGGCACACACCGCCGCTATTCCCGGTATCCGCGCGAAAATGCGGGCGTGATCTTCGACACTTGGACCCGCCGGGGATGATGCAGGGCATGAATGATCCGGCTACCTCGATCGATCAGCGCGACACGACGCGGTCGGCGAAGCCGTTCCTGATCGCCGCGGCCATCGCCGTCCTGGCGGTGCTCGCCGTCGTCATCCTCGGAATCACCCGCCCGGCTGAGAACAATCTCACAGATCCGGATCGGGTCGCCATCGCGGCGCGCAACTTCGCCACGGCGAGAAGCGATTCCGACGCCGACCGGCGCAAGACCACCGAATGCACCGGGTTCGACGAGAAGAAGTCGCCGCTGGGCGCCGACTCGGCGGGCAAGAAGGTGGAGATCGCCGGAGTCGACGCGGTGCACATCGACGGCGACCGCGCGACGGCGTCGGTGACCAGCCGGATCGACGGTCGCCAGTCCGCGGCGAACTGGAATTTCAGTCGCGAGAACGGCACCTGGCTGGTGTGCGTCAACCCCTGAGCCGCCGCTGTCCATGTTTGACAATCGGGCCTGTGACCAGGCATTCTCGGTTCAGGTCATGAGTACCAGCGGTAAGCCCCGGCTCGCTGGTCGGCAACCCTCCTCCGCGGTGGGGTGCTCCGGGTGACGACCTGGCCGCGGTCCGACCGGACGCGGCAAGTGCGGATTCCGTAGGAGGTTCGACAAGTGAGCTACGCCGGTGACATCACGCCCGGGCAGGCGTGGGAGTTGTTGCGCGACAATCCGGATGCGGTGCTGGTGGATGTGCGCACCGAGGCCGAATGGCGGTTCGTCGGAGTGCCCGACACCACCTCGATCGAGCGGCCGACCGCCCTCATCGAATGGGTCGACGGCACCGGCGCACCCAACCCCGTATTCGTGGAGCAGTTGAAGCAGGTGCTGGCCGATCGCGCGGGCGACAGCGATGCCCCGGTGATCTTCCTGTGCCGGTCCGGGCAGCGTTCGATCGGTGCGGCCACGGCGGCGACGGCGGCCGGTTTCGCGCCCTCCTACAACGTGCTCGAGGGTTTCGAGGGTCCGCTGGATGCCGAGGGGCATCGCGGCGGCACCGGTTGGCGCGCACTCGGCCTGCCGTGGCGGCAGTCGTGAGCGGATCTGTTGTGCGGCAATTCTTTTCGTGGAGGCAGTCATGATCACCGGCGGTGCATTCGATCGGCCGCTGCCCGAGGGGGTGGGACCGGCGACCCTGGGCGTGCGCGGCGGGCTGCGCCGCTCCGGGTTCGAGGAGACCTCCGAGGCGCTGTATCTGTCGTCCGGATTCGTCTACGAGAGCGCCGAGGCGGCCGAAGCGGCCTTCACCGGCGATATCGAGCATTTCGTCTATTCGCGCTACGGCAATCCGACGGTCGCGATGTTCGAGGAGCGGATGCGGCTGCTCGAGGGCGCCGAGGCGTGCTTCGCCACCGCCAGCGGCATGTCCGCGGTGTTCACCGCGCTGGCCGCGCTGCTCGGGCAGGGAGACCGGCTGGTGGCCGCGCGCAGCCTGTTCGGTTCCTGTTTCGTGGTGTGCAACGAGATCCTGCCGCGCTGGGGCGTGGAGACCGTCTTCGTCGACGGTGAGGATCTCGACCAGTGGGAGCAGGCGCTCTCGCAGCCGACGGCCGCGGTGTTCTTCGAAACTCCCTCGAATCCGATGCAGACCCTCGTCGACGTGCGGCGGGTGAGCGAACTGGCCCATGCCGCCGGCGCGAAGGTCGTGCTGGACAACGTGTTCGCGACGCCGCTGCTGCAGCGCAGTCTCGACCTCGGCGCCGATGTGGTGGTCTACTCGGGCACCAAGCACATCGACGGACAGGGTCGCGTCCTCGGCGGTGCGATCCTCGGCACGAGCGACTACATCAACGGGCCGGTCAAGAATCTGATGCGCCACACCGGCCCGGCGCTGAGTCCGTTCAACGCCTGGACCCTGCTGAAGGGACTGGAGACGATGCCGCTGCGGGTGCGTCAGTCGACGCAGTCCGCGCTGGCCGTCGCCGAGTTCCTGGAACAGCATCCGGGCGTGGCCTGGACGAAGTACCCGTTCCTCGCCTCGCATCCGCAGCACGAGCTGGCGACCGCGCAGATGTCCGGCGGCGGCACCGTGGTGACCTTCGAACTCGCCGCGGGCCCCGACGAGGGCAAGAAGCGGGCCTTCGAGGTGCTGAACCGGCTGCGCATCGTCGACATCTCCAACAACCTCGGCGACGCCAAGACCCTGGTCACGCATCCGGCGACCACCACGCATCGTGCGATGGGTCCGGAAGGCCGTGCGGCGGTGGGACTCACCGACGGGGTGCTGCGCATTTCGATCGGTCTCGAGGATGTGGAGGATCTGCTCGGTGATCTGGAGCAGGCGCTGAGCTGACCGCCGGGCGTTGACAGTATGCTGTCAATCATGACAGCATACTGTCATGACTCAGACGGTTCATGTGGCGGTGTACGACACGTTCGCGGATTGGGAGCCGAGCTACGTGACGGCCGGCATCAATCGCCCGTTGATGCAGCGCGAGCCGGGAAGCCGGCAGATTCGCACGGTCGGCGCCACCTCCGCGCCGGTCACCTCGATGGGCGGGTTGCGCGTGGTTCCCGATCTCACTCTGGACCAGCTCTCCCCGGCCGACAGCGCGATGCTGATCCTGCCCGGCGCCGACATCTGGGAGGACGGGCAGCTGGCGCGGTTCGCCCAGGCTGCAGAGGACTTCCTGAAGGCCGGCGTACCGGTCGCGGCGATCTGCGGTGCGACCTACGGCCTGGCGAAACAGGGCCTGCTCGATGCTCGTCCGCACACCGGCAACGCGGCGGACAATCTCGCCTCGACCGGATATTCGGGAGCGCACCACTATGTGGACGAGCCGGCGGTGACCGACGGCGATCTGATCACCGCGAGCGGCATCGCACCGATCGACTTCGCACGCCACATCTTCGCGCGGCTGGATCTGTTCGAGCCGGCCGTCCTGGATGCGTGGTATCGGCTCTACGCGGACCGGGATCCGAGCGGGTTCTTCGCCCTGCAGGCCGCGGCGGTCGAGCCGGCATGAGCCGCGGTGACGCCGAACTGTTCTCCGCGGCGGCGATCACGACCTTCAAGCTGAACGGCCAATTCCTCACGATCGCAGAGGAATTGGCGAAACCGGCGGAGATCACCGCGGCCTGGTGGCAGGTGCTGGGTGCGGTGCTGCACGAACCGCTGCCGGTATCGGGGATCGCGCGGGAGATGGGTATCACCCGCCAGAGCGTGCAGCGCATCGCGGATCTACTGGTGGGCAAGGGATTGGCCGAATACCGGCCGAATCCGTCGCATCGCCGCGCGAAGCTGGTGGCGATCACCGATGCGGGCTACGCTGCCGTCCGCCGGATCACCCCGAAGCATGCTGTCATGGCGAAACAGCTTGCGCGACAATTGGGTTCGCAGCGTTTCGCCGAAGTGGTGGATGCGCTGGGTGATCTGTCGGCCGCGCTGGAGGCGCTGGAAGCCGGGGAGCGCGGCGGAAGTCCGGACTGATGGGTTCCTGCGCCGGAAAGTACCGTGCCGGCGGACCTCCGGTGCGCCGGCCCGACTTTCCCGCTCAGGCCGCGAACGGATTCTCGGTGCGGCCCACGAGATCGGCCACCGAATCGATCACCAGCGTCGGCCGGTACGGGAACTGTTCCATCGACGCCCGGGTGGAGATCCCCGAGGTCACCAGGACCGTGCGCATGCCCGCCTCGAGTCCGGCGATCACATCGGTGTCCATCCGGTCACCGATCATCACCGCCGACTGCGAATGCGCGCCGATCTGCCGCAGCGCCGAGCGCATCATCAGCGGATTCGGTTTCCCCACGTAGTACGGGTCGCGCCCGGTCGCCCGGGTGATCAGCGCGGCCACGGAACCGGTCGCGGGCAGCACGCCCTCACGGGAGGGCCCGGTGGGGTCGGGATTGGTGGCGATGAACCGGGCGCCGCGTTCGACCAGCCGGATCGCGGTGGTGATCGCCTCGAACGAATAGGTTCGCGTCTCACCGAGGACGACGTAATCAGGATCGCTGTCGGTCAGCACGTAGCCGATCTCGTGCAGGGCGGTCGTCAATCCCGATTCGCCCACCACGTATGCCGTCCCGCCGGGACGCTGCTCGTTCAGGAAGGTGGCCGTCGCGGTTGCCGAGGTCCAGATCGAGGACGCCGGAATGTCCAGCCCGATCCGGCGCAGGCGGGCCTGCAGATCGCGCGGGGTGCGGATGGAATTGTTGGTCAGGACCAGGTACGGAATCTCACGCTCGGTCAGCTCCGTCAGGAACGCATCGGCGCCGGGAATGAGGTGGTCCTCGTGCACCAGCACGCCGTCCATATCGGTCAGGTAGGACAGAATCGGTTCGCTGTCGGCAGTCACGAGCCAATTGTGGGCTATCGGCGGTAGCGATGTGATGTTCCGGTAGGTCGTACGCGCGGCGGCCGCGGAATTCGCTCTGGTTATGGTCGAATGCGACCGCAGCTTGCCGCGCTGTGGACAGTCGGGACAGGAATTCGGGACACCCGTCCGGCGCTGCACTCGGTCGACGCGGTCGTCTCCCGCCCGGGAGCCGGCCCAAGCACGCACGTGACGGCGAACAGGAGTGGCGCAGTGAGTGATCTCAAACTGGGATACAAAGCGTCGGCAGAACAATTCGGACCACGCGAGCTCGTCGAGCTCGGCGTTCTGGTCGAAGAACACGGCCTCGACAGTGCGACCGTCTG
>NZ_LZMK01000031.1:0-904 GCF_001665865.1 Nocardia sp. 852002-20019_SCH5090214
GGGGATCGGTCGCCGCTGAAAGCTTTGCGGCGCCACCTGATCTGCTACGGCATCGACCCCACCGATGTCGCCGCGGTTGAAGCCACCCACGCCCATCCGCAGCGGCGGTGGCTGTATGTGGGTGTGCTGGTCGAGGCCGGTGCCTACCTGCCGGTGAAACTGGTCTCGGCCGGCGCCGGTCTCGGACACGGCCTGAACGCGCTGTCCTGGCGGGAAACTCGTGCCCTTCGCCGCGCCCGCGCGGTCGAGGTCACGACCGCGCAGTGGCAGGACCGGATGGTCGAGGTCATCGACGGCTGGACCGCACACATCCCCGGGGACGCGCGATGAGCCTCACCTCGACGGTCTTCTTCGCCGGATACGGGGGCGATTACCTCGGCTGGCGGGCGGTGCCCGGTCTCACGGGCCGGATCGCGGCCAACCACAACCCGGTCTGTGTGGCGGTGCACGAGCTGAACTTCCCCACGGTGGAACACCTTCCGCCCGGCGACGTCAGGGAGATCGACCTGACGCGGCTGCCCGCGACCGAGATGTTCTGGGCGAGCCCGGCGTGCCCGGAATGGACGGACGCGAAGGGACAGAAACGCTACTTCGACCAGAGCAACCAGTACCGGTTCGACGAGGAACTCGGCATCGTCGAGGATCCGGCGTCCGGGCGCAGCCGCGCGCTGGTCGAGCAGATTCCCCGGTATCTGCGTGCGATGGCCGCGCGCGGCAAGCCGGTGCTGGCCGGGGTGATGGAAAACGTCGTGCAGTGCTGGAAGTGGGACGACCGGCATCGGTGGCTGCGCGAGATCCAGGACCTCGGTTACGAGACCCGGGTCATCGCCCTGAATTCCGCGCACGTGCTGCCGCGCACCTGCCTGCCGGTGCCGCAGTCCCGCGACCGGCTCTACATCGCGTA
>NZ_LZMK01000032.1:0-9270 GCF_001665865.1 Nocardia sp. 852002-20019_SCH5090214
CAATTGCTGGCGATGTCCCAACGCCGGTCCAATCCGAAGGTCGACCTGTTCGTCGGCGGACACCATCCGTGCGATCTCTACGATCTGCCGACGTTGAGTGAACTGGCCGTCGCGAACAAATGGCTCACCGTCGTTCCGGTCACCGAAAGCGACGAAAACCCCTGGTGGTATTACCATCCGGAACGTGTCGAGCCCGATCTTCCGGGCATAGCGCCGCGCGAAACGGGACAGATCGGAGCGGTCGTGGCCCGCGGCGGCGACTGGTCGGACTGCGATGTCCAGATCGTCGGATCACCGAGTACGGTGCAGACCACCAAATTCCGGTTGATGGCGGCGGGCACGCCCACCGAGAACATTCGCCACGATCCGCTGTTCTAGCCGGCGCGGATCAGAGCCCGTCGAAGCGGATCGCCTCCGGCGGCGTACCCGTATTGACCAGCACTTCCAGTGTGGCCTGGGTCATTCCGGGCGAACCGCACACCAGGACCTGGTGGTGCAGCAGCGGGCCCATATCGCCCACCACATCGGCCAGCGTGCCCTCCATCATCTCGTCGACATCGAATCCGACATCCACGCGGCAGCTCTCGTACCACTGGTCGACCCAATTCGGGTCCTCGGCCCTCTCGACCACGGGAATCACCGTGAGCCAGGGCATTTCGCCGGCGAGCAGGTAGAGCATGTCGGAGGCGTAGAGGTCGCGCGGGCTGCGTCCGCCGATGAACAGATGCGTGCGCGGCGGCTCCGGGCGACGGGACAGATCCAGCAGGAGCGAGCGCATCGGCGCCAGACCCGTTCCGCCGGCGATCATCACGAGGTCGGTGGTGCCGGGGTCGACGCTCAGCCACCCGGCGGGAGCGCTGATCCGCCACTCGTCGCCGGGAGCCGTTTCGGTGACGATCGATCCGCTGCACCATCCGCCCGGCACGGTGCGGACGTGGAATTCGAGTTTGCCGTCCAGTGACGGCGGCAGCGCGGGCGACAGCCGGCGGCGCATACCGGGATGCTGCGGAATCTGGACCTCGACCGATTGGCCCGCCTCGAACGGGACGAATTCGCCGATCAACCGGACCACCGCGAGATCGTGGCGCAGCCGATGATGTCCGACGACGGTCGACGACCATTCCGTCGGCGCGTCCAGCCGAATCTCCCCGGTCTCATCCGGACCCAACGTCACCGTTCCTCCTGTGATCCGAGGGACAGCTCCCGCCCCCGAAAAGTCTTGTGCCGGGCGCAGTCCCGTTCGCTCGCGCCCGCCCACCAAGGTACGCCGCGGACGCCGGGTTGCCTACCGATTGCCGCTCACACCGGGTCGGCGCTGATGATGTGTTCGGGGGTGCCGACCGCCAGCAGCGCCCGCTTGGTGTCGGCGATCATCCGCGCCGATCCGGCGATCTGGATCTGCCGATCCGACCACGTGCCGAAGCTGGCCACGACCGCGCCCAGATTCCCGATCAGCCGCCGATGCATGCCGTACGGCGGGTCCGCGGGCGGATGCGGATGCCACCACGGATTCGTGTCGCTCTCACAGACCGGCACCACCGTCAGCCACGGATTGCTCAGCGACAGCTGCCACATGTTCTCCACGTCGTACAGATCGCACGGATAGCGGCCGCCGATGAAGAAGTGCACACGCGGGTTCACGCCGCGCCGGCCCATCTCGATCAACTGCGCGCGCAGCGGCGCGATTCCGGTCCCGGAGCCGATCATCAGCACGTCGCGCTGGGATTCGGTGTCGATGTGCAGGCCGCCCAGCGGCCCGGCGATCAACCAGGTGTCGCCGACCTCGGTTTCGCCGACGATCGCGGGACTGACCCAGCCGGTGCGGATCTTGCGGACGTGGAATTCGATCTCGCCGTACGGGTTCGTGGGAATGGCCGGGGACAGATACCGCCACATCTTCGGCCGCTGCGGGATCGAGACCGGTACGTACTGCCCGGCCTGGTAGGGGATCGGCTCGTCGGACTGCAGGCGCACGATCGCCAGGTCGTCGAGTACGCGCCGATGGCCGACCACCGTCGCTTCCCAATACGGTCGCGAGGTGTCGGAATTGGCGCCGATGGCCATCGAGGCCGAGATCAGGATGGCGATATCGCGCCAGCCGTCCTCCAGATCGGGTGTCCAGAGCGGACCGTTGTAGGTGACGAAGGCAGCGAGCAACGCGCGTCCGGCGGCATCGTAATGTGCCGCCGCGACACCGTATTTGCGGTGGTCGAGGGCCAACTGTTCCAGGAACCGCTGCGCGCGGTCCCAGTTCTCCAGATGATCCAGCACGAACTGGATGGCGGTGACAACCCGCTTGGGCTGCATATCCATCGTGTGCGGGAACAATTCGCGCAGGCCGGGAGCCTCCGCGAACAGATGCCTGTAAAACGCGCCGATCAATCGTTCGGGCCCTTGCGGCGCCTCGACGATCGACCGGAAGTTGGCGCGGACCAGCGCTGCCGAACGCGCATCCACGACGTCGAGCTTCCTTTCCTTCAATGTGTCCGACTACAGCTGCCGTGTCGTCGGCCCCCGCGGACCAGTATCCCCGAAAAAACCGTGGTCGTGCGGTGATGAGCGGATCACTTTACCCAGATCCACCAAGGGTGAAACGATTGGCCACAGGTTCCTGAAATATGTCAAACTTGAGCGGAACAGACTCAACTCCTACCGCGTTGGACTACTCAGAAGAGTCGGACCGCCCGGACCCGACCGACCACAACGCGAGACGACCGTAGGAAGGTGATCGTGGACTCGTTCAACCCCACCACCAAGACTCAGGCTGCCCTGACGGCTGCCCTGCAGGCGGCTTCGGCCGCCGGAAATCCGGAGATTCGTCCGGCTCACTTGCTGGTGGCGCTGCTGGATCAAACCGACGGCATCGCCGCCCCCCTGCTCAAGGCTGTCGCTGTCGACCCGGCAACGGTGCGACGCGAGGCGCAGGACATCGTCGACCGGCTGCCCCGCGCGACCGGCGCCACCACGCAGCCGCAGCTCGGCCGGGAAGCGCTCGCCGCGCTCACCGCCGGCCAGCGCCTCGCCACCGAACTCGGTGACGAGTACGTCTCCACCGAGCATGTCGTGGTGGGTCTCGCCGAAGGCGACTCCGATGTCTCGCAGCTGCTGCTGAAGTACGGCGCCACCGCGGACGCGCTGCGCGAGGCGTTCACCGCCGTGCGTGGCAACACCCGCGTGACCAGCGCGGACCCCGAGGGCACCTATCAGGCGCTGGAGAAGTACTCCACGGACCTCACCGCCGCCGCGCGCGAGGGCAAACTCGATCCGGTCATCGGCCGCGACACCGAGATCCGGCGCGTGGTGCAGGTGCTGAGCCGGCGCACGAAGAACAACCCGGTCCTCATCGGCGAGCCCGGTGTCGGTAAGACCGCCATCGTCGAGGGGCTGGCCCAGCGCATCGTCGCCGGGGACGTTCCGGAATCGCTGCGCGGGAAGACGCTGGTCTCGCTGGACCTCGGTGCGATGGTGGCCGGCGCGAAGTATCGCGGTGAGTTCGAGGAACGGCTCAAGGCGGTGCTGGAGGAGATCAAATCCAGTGCCGGACAGATCATTACGTTCATCGATGAGCTGCACACCATCGTCGGCGCCGGCGCGACCGGCGAATCGGCGATGGACGCCGGCAACATGATCAAGCCGATGCTGGCGCGCGGTGAACTGCGCCTGGTCGGTGCGACCACGCTCGACGAATACCGTCAGCACATCGAGAAGGACGCCGCCCTCGAGCGCCGCTTCCAGCAGGTGCTGGTCGGCGAGCCGTCGGTGGAGGACACCATCGGCATTCTGCGCGGACTCAAGGAGCGCTACGAGGTACACCACGGCGTGCGGATCACCGACTCCGCGCTGGTGGCGGCCGCGACCCTCAGCGATCGCTACATCACCTCGCGGTTCCTGCCCGACAAGGCGATCGACCTGGTCGACGAGTCGGCCTCGCGGCTGCGCATGGAGATCGACTCGCGGCCGGTCGAGATCGACGAGGTCGAACGGGCGGTGCGCCGCCTCGAGATCGAGGAGGTCGCCCTCGCCAAGGAAACCGACGAGGCCTCCAAGCAGCGACTCGACAAGTTGCGCCAGGAACTGGCCGACGACCGCGAGAAGCTGAACCAGCTGATGGCGCGCTGGCAGAACGAGAAGCAGGCCATCGACTCGGTCCGCACCATCAAGGAGCAGCTGGAATCGCTGCGCGGTGAATCCGAGCGCGCCGAACGCGACGGTGATCTCGGCAAGGCCGCCGAACTGCGGTACGGCCGCATCCCGCAGCTGGAGAAGCAGCTCGCGGAGGCCGAGAAGAACGCGGGCAAGGCCGGCAGCGGCAGCCTCGAGGACGAGGTGATGCTCAAGGAGGAGGTCGGTCCGGACGACATCGCCGAAGTGGTCTCCTCGTGGACCGGCATCCCGGTCGGCCGCATGCTCGAGGGTGAAACCCAGAAGCTGCTGCGGATGGAGGAGGAACTCGGGCATCGAGTGGTCGGACAGGCCGAGGCCGTCACCGCGGTCTCCGACGCGGTGCGCCGCGCCCGGGCCGGGGTCGCCGACCCCAACCGGCCGACGGGCTCGTTCATGTTCGTCGGACCCACCGGTGTCGGTAAGACCGAGCTGGCGAAGGCCCTCGCGGACTTCCTGTTCGACGACGAGCGCGCGATGACCCGCATCGATATGAGCGAGTACTCCGAGAAGCATTCGGTGGCTCGCCTCGTCGGCGCCCCGCCCGGATATGTCGGCTACGACCAGGGCGGCCAGCTCACCGAGGCGGTCCGGCGACGGCCGTACACGGTGGTGCTGTTCGACGAGATCGAGAAGGCGCACCCCGACGTCTTCGACATCCTGCTGCAGGTACTGGACGAGGGGCGGCTCACCGACGGCCAAGGCCGCACGGTGGACTTCCGCAACACCATCCTCATCCTCACCTCCAACCTGGGTGCCGGTGGCGACAAGGAGTTCGTGATGAACGCCGTGCGCTCGGCATTCAAACCGGAATTCCTCAACCGCCTCGACGACGTGGTGATGTTCTCCGCGCTCAACGAGGAGCAGCTCGAGAACATCGTCGACATCCAGTTGGCGCAGCTGCAGAAGCGGCTCTCGCAGCGGCGGCTGAAGCTGGACGTCAGCGATTCGGCGCGGTTCTGGCTGGCCGTGCGCGGCTACGACCCGGTCTACGGCGCCCGGCCGCTGCGCCGGCTGATCCAGCAGGCCATCGGCGATTCGCTCGCCAAGGAGCTGCTGGCCGGTGAGGTCACCGACGGCGACCTGGTGAAGGTCAACGTCGCACCCGACGGCGACGGGCTGATCGTCGGACGGTGACGACCGAGCCGTCCGGGATTCGATGAACGGGGCGCGGTGTGTGAGTGAATCGCACACCGCGCCCCGCGTATCCGCCGGATTCCGCCCGCGCAGGTTTCGGATTCCGCCCGCTCAGGTTTCCGAGGTTGTCGCACTTCGCTGAAGCAACGCCGATCTGCACCTACCCTGGTGAGCATGACGAATCCGAGCGACCCGTGGGCGCAGCGTCCGGATTCACCCGATACGCCGACCGAGAAGCTCGGCGCATCGGGCCGGCATCCGGACGACGGCGCTGACCACACGACGGAATACTCGGAAGCGTACGGTCGGAGCCCCGGGCCGTACGAGAGCACTCGCCCCTACGGACATCCCGGGCCCTACGAACAGACCGCGCCCTACGAATTCCCGTCCCATCCCGAATATGAGGGCCGGTACTTCGAACAATCGCCCGGCCCGAACGCGACCCGCGAACTTCCGCCCTACGACAGCCAATGGGGCGCCTACGAATCCGGGTACAGCGAACCGGGTGAATACCCCCCTTACGGTTCCGGCGCCCCCGACCCCACCGGCCCCCAGGGAGCAGTCGGCCCGACCGGACTGCCCGTCGAACCGCCGCGGCGCCACCGCACCGGCCTGTGGATCGCGCTGACCGCGGCCGTCTTCGTTCTCGTGGTCCTCGGCGGCATCGCCGCGGGCCTGCTGCTCGCCGGCAACGACTCCTCGTCCTCCGATGCGGCCGCCACCGGCCGGCCCGCGCCGACGCGCGTACCGGTCGTCCCGCCGAACCCGTCCGGCGGTGCGCAACCCAGCCTCCCGCAGCTACCGGGCCTCGGCGACATCGACGGTCTCGGGGCGACCATGGGGACCGTGAACAGCAACGACGGAACGACCATCATGCTGCAGTCGATGCTGGGCAACTCGGTCACCGTGCACACGGACGCGCAGACCCAGGTGATCTCGATGGGATCCGGAAAGGTCTCCGATCTGAAACAGGGCGACATGGTGGTCGTGCAGGGCGACAAGAACCCGGACGGGTCCATCAAGGCGAAGATCATCATCAGCACCCAGTTGCCGAGGTAATCCGCCTCCGCATCGCTGCGGCGGGATCGTCGTCACTGCCGCACGGAGGCGGGGGTCGTGCCGGTCATGCGGCGGTAGAACTTCACGAAGTTGGTGGCCTCGGAGAAACCGAGTTCGCGCGCCAGCGCTGCGACGGTGACGTCGGTGGTGGCCAGGCGGCGGCGGGCTTCCAGCGCCAGTCGTTCGTCGAGATACCGCTTCGCGCTGATACCCCGGGCCCGGCGCACCGACCGGTCGATGGTCTTGGTGCCGGCGTGCACGGCCCGCTCGTAGTCGCCGACCCGATGCCGTCGGGGAAATTCGGCTTCGACCGCCGCCGCGAAACGCGCGAAGACCGCGGACACCAGCCCGTTGTCCGCCGCAGCGCCTAGCGCCGCGGCCACCAGTGGGGTGAGCGCCAGGCGGAGTGCGTCGGCGATATCGCGAGCGCACGACGGCGCGGCGAGCACCAATTCCAGATGTCGCAGTGCCGTCGTGACGAGCGGATCTCGCGGATCCGTCGCCCATCGGCTCGGCCGGACCGGATCGTCGGCGAACGTCGCGACCCGATTGCCGGGGGCGAGGGCGTCGGGGGTGAACAGGATCGCGGTTCCGTGCAGCCGGTCGGCATCGAGCACCTGATGAACCTGTCCGGGCCGCAACCAGAACACCGCGCCCGCGGCCAGATCGTCCGGCCGGAAGTCGACGGCATGGCGGCCCGCGCCACCGGTGATCACACCGACGACGTGGAAATCCGGGCGAACCGGCCGGTGCCGCACCACGCCCCGGAAAACATCCGGGAGGCGCCGCAGCTCGACCGCACGGCCCGCAGCAGCGGGTGCGTAGCCGACGCCGAGTACGTGTTGACCTGTTTCGACCATGACCGGTCGTAAAACTACCTCGTCATGGCGTCCTGAGCGGAGTGGGATGGAGATATCCGACCAGAACGGAGCACGATGAACACCCTCGCCACCCTCGCCCGGCGCTTCCATCTCCGCGACTCCGGCGGCACCGGCCCGGCCGTACTCTTCTTGCACGGCAA
The DNA here is from genome assembly GCF_001665865.1 of Nocardia sp. 852002-20019_SCH5090214. NCBI lineage: Bacteria > Bacillati > Actinomycetota > Actinomycetes > Mycobacteriales > Nocardiaceae > Nocardia > Nocardia sp. 852002-20019_SCH5090214. Next base: position 7,379 of record NZ_LZMK01000032.1, read on the forward strand.
CCTCATGGACTCGACCATGTGGGACGGCGTCGTCTCGAACCTCTCCGGCTACCGCAGCATCCGCTTCGACTTCCGGCTGCACGGTGATACCGAGGACGACGGTCTGCCCTTCACCTATTGGGACGCCGCGCGCGACGCCCTGAGCGTCCTGGACGCGCTCGACGTGCCGGCCGCTCACATCGTCGGTCACTCGCAGGGCGGATTCACCGCGCTGCGGGCGGCCCTGCTGGCCCCGGCACGTATTCGGAGCTTGACACTCATCGATACCGCCGCGGATCCGTTCCCCGGCCCGGCACTGGAACAAATGGCTCGCATCCGGGACGGTTTCGCCGCCGGTGCGGTCGAGGCGACCGGGGGCGCGGTTCTCGATCTGCTGCTGGGTGACGCCGCGGCGGTCGAGCATTGGCTGGCCCGGATACGACGGCAGCCTGCCGATCGACTCGCTCGCGCGGTCGGTGTGCTGATGGGCGCCGACGGAATCGCCGGCCGCCTCGCCGAGATCACCGCCCCGGCGTTGGTCGTCCACGGCGGCGCCGACCTGCCCATTCCCGCTGCGTCCGGCGCCGCCCTCGCCGCCGCGCTACCCGGCGCGGAACCGCTGGAATTGCTGGACGGTGTCGCGCACACCCCGCCCGTGACCCACCCCGCCGCGGTCGCCGCGCTGCTGCGCACCTTCCTCGAGGCGGCGGCCGACGATGCCCCACAACGAGTTTCGGCAACCGCACCCGCGCCGTGAGTGCGACGCCGCGGGTGCGGCGCCTCCGCCGTGCCCGCTCGGGGGTGTGACGTCGGAAGGCAGGCGCGAACCGCGGGACGAACGGGCGCGAGCAATTGCACCCGAACCCACTAGACTCAGGTGCGATGACAGCAGCAATCTGGTTCGGCCTCGCGGCGATCGCACTGGTAGGTGCGATCGTACTGCTGTATTTCGATCGCGTGCAGCGGCAGCGGACCGGACACGTACGGCAGGTCTGGGCCAAATCCCAGGGATACACCTACGTTTCGGTCGAACCTTCGCTGGCATCGACATGGCGGCGGGGCGCGATGGCCAAACTGGGGTATCTGTCCGCGATCGATGTGGTTTCCGGTAATCGCAAGGGCGAGAAGTTCGTTCTGTTCGATCTGGAGGACGCCGCGACGCTGGTCGCCGTGCGCCGCCAGATCGGCTCGGACATCGATATCGACCTGCGCCTGAAAACCGCCGCCCCGCCCAAGGACGCCGATCTGGAACTGCTCGGCGCGATCGGCGACCGCGTGGTCTTCGCCACCAATCCGGACGTCGCCCGCCACGCCGTCGACCAGCGGATGGTCCACTTCATCGAAACACTGCCGCACACCGTGCAGCAGTTGTGGAGTGAGGGCAACTGGACGCTGGGCATGTTGCCGGTCGGCACCGCGTCCAAGGATTGGGAGGCCGCGATCGATGCCGTGCTGCGGCTCTCGGGTCTGCTGCACGTGCTGCCGCCGGTGGCCGGCGGCGACCGCGGCCGCCTGGAATCCGATCAGCACGATCCCGGTCGTCCGCGCCCGAATGCCGAGGAACCCGGTGAAGCCGACCAGGGCTACCGCGAGCAGGGCTATGCCGACCAGAGCTACCGGGACCAGAGCTACGACGACCGGGCCGACCGCGACTTCCGCGATCAGGATTACGGCGACCGGTTCGAGCGCTACGAAGACGACGAGTTCGACGACGGATTCGACGACGAGCAAGGTCCAGGCGACCGGTTCGACGACGACCGCGATTTCCGTGACGAGCGCGCATCCGGGCCCCGGGACGGCGACGCACACGGCGGCCGGAGCCGGTTCGCGCACGAGAACGTGGACGGCATCGACCGCGGGAACATCGCACGTGGCGGCACCGACGCACCGCCCGGCCCCCGCGCGGGCGATAC
>NZ_LZMK01000033.1:0-625 GCF_001665865.1 Nocardia sp. 852002-20019_SCH5090214
TCCCCGGGCGGCAGGCTCCAGTCGATGGCCACCGACGCCGGTGTGGTGATCGGCTCGGCGATCGCGTACCGGCACGCCCTCGACGGGCACCGGTAGACATACTGGCCGTGACGCACGCCGTAGCGGCCCATCTGCGTGCCGGGCTTCTTCCACGACTGGATCGCGTCCACAACCTGCTCGCAACTCGCGCACCACGCCTTCGGGCGCAGCCACTTGTCCCAATCCGGGCGCCGCCCCAGCGATTTGAGCCAGTACGCGATGTAGAGCCGGTCGCGGGACTGCGGCACCGGCAGGCAGGTGCGCGGCAGCACGTGCGCGGAATTCAGGGCGATGACCCGGGTCTCGTAACCGAGGTCCTGGATCTCGCGCAGCCACCGATGCCGGTCGTCCCACTTCCAGCACTGCACGACGTTTTCCATCACCCCGGCCAGCACCGGCTTGCCGCGCGCGGCCATCGCACGCAGATACCGGGGAATCTGCTCGACCAGCGCGCGGCTGCGCCCGGACGCCGGATCCTCGACGATGCCGAGTTCCTCGTCGAACCGGTACTGGTTGCTCTGGTCGAAGTAGCGTTTCTGTCCCTTCGCGTCCGTCCATTCCGGGCACGCCGGGCTCGCCCAGAACA
>NZ_LZMK01000034.1:0-564 GCF_001665865.1 Nocardia sp. 852002-20019_SCH5090214
TCACCCTCACAACCCACTCTCACAACCACATTCCCCCACTACCACTCACCCACAACCACTCACTCACACAAAAATTTTCACACCTCATGCTCCCAGGTCACGAACAGATAACGAGAAATCTGGAGCGGCGTAGCCTGGATGCATGATGTCGCTGGCGAAGATCGCGTACGGCGACGGCTATGAGTATTACCTGCGGAATATCGCCACGAATGACGCCAATGAGCGTGGCGCGCAACAGCTCGCCGATTATTACAGCGAGCGCGGCGAGTCCCCGGGTCGCTGGGTGGGGTCGGGGTTGGGAGCCCTGGATATCGTCGAGGGAGACATCGTCACCGAATCCCAGATGCGGGCCTTGTTCGGGCGCGGGATGCATCCGAACGCGGACGCGATCGTCGCGCAGCTGGCAGCCGAGCAGATGGCCGAGGGTGTCTCGCCGCGGGTGGCCCGCCTCTACGGCGCGAAGATGGCCCAGCTCGGCCGCCCGCATAACCGATATGTGGTCGCCGAGGCTGGCTACCGGTTCGAGTGCGCCCGCGCCTATGCCGAATACAACCGTGCCCAAGG
>NZ_LZMK01000035.1:0-581 GCF_001665865.1 Nocardia sp. 852002-20019_SCH5090214
CCGCGATCTCGGCGGCCATCTGCTTGGCCGTGACGTGGCCTTCGTCGAATCCGGCCAGCAGCTCCGGGATGCGGCCGGCCTCACCACAGACGACCGCACCCGCGTCGACTTCGTCGTCGACTACCTCACCGGAGACACCCGCAACATCGACCTGCTCACCTCCCCGGTGTTCGTCGATCCCGGAGAGGAAGCCCGCGGCCGCATCCCGGAGCTGCTGGCCGGATTCGACGAAGGCCACGTCACGGCCAAGCAGATGGCCGCCGAGATCGCGGTGATGACCGCTGAGGACCAGGCCCGTGTCCGTGAGGTCGGCAAAGCGATCCGCGACGGACAGTACCCGGACCTGCAGCTCTGGCCCGGCTACGCCGACCGCGACAAACTCACCGAACAACTCTCACTGCTCGCCGGTGATGTCGAGGACCTGCGCGCGACCGCGGACTACCTCGCCGAAAACGACATCTCGAACGAGTCCCCCGAAACCTGGGGTGTGGGTGACGAGACCGCCGCGACCATCGAACGGCTGCGTGAGCGCAGCGACGAGATCGTCGCCGCCGCCACACTCCAGCACGGCCTGGCCGACA
>NZ_LZMK01000036.1:0-1852 GCF_001665865.1 Nocardia sp. 852002-20019_SCH5090214
GGGGGGTGTCCCTATGGTTTTCGTCAAGTTGCTGGTTGATGTTTTGCCTGGTGACGCTTCGGTGGTCGGTAGCGTGATTTGAGTGGTGTCGAAGGCTGAGCGGCAGGCTGCCCGGGATCGTGTGGCGGCGTATCACGAAGCGTGTCTCGGTGAGTTGGTCGAGCATGTCGGTCAGGCTCTGGATCGGTTCCGTGCTGGCCGGATGGATGCGTTCGAGGTCGATGCTGTGATCCACCAGTACCACCGGGCGGCTCAGCGGTTATGGACGTTTTGCGATCAATCCGGTGCGCAGGTGGAGGCCGCCGCGCATTTCATCGAAGACATGTCCCGTGCGGGCGAGGTGATCGATTGGTGGCAGCGCGGCAAGTCGGCCAGGGCTCGGCGTGCCGAGGGGGCTGGACGCCTGACCCGGTATGGTGTTGGGGATCAGGCCGCTGGTGCTGGAACGCGGTAGGGCTGTTTGGTTTTGAGCATGGCGTAGAGGACATCGCAGCGTCGGCGGGCCAGGCAGATGAGGGCAGCGTTGTGTTTCTTGCCCTCCTCGCGTTTCCGCGTGTAATAGGCGCGGCTGGCCGGGTCGTGCAGGGCCGCGAACGCGGACAGGAACAGGGCGCGTTTGAGTTTGTGGTTGCCGGATCTGGCGGGGTGCTCGCCCTTTATGGAGCTGCCGGAGCGGTGGGTGACCGGGGCGATGCCGGCGTAGGCGGCCAGGTGCCCGGCGGTGGCGAAGGCCGAGCCGTCGCCGACTTCGAGCAGGATGCGGGCTCCGGTCCTGACTCCGACGCCAGGCATCGAGGTCAGGACCTTGGCAAGAGGGTGCGCATCGAGCATCCTCTCGATGTCCTCGGCGATGGTTTTGCGTTGCAGCAAAACGCTTTTCAGGGAGTCTGCCAGTTTGGGCAGCACGATCTCCGCGGCGTTGGAACCGGGAACGGTGACCGACTGTGTCGGCAGCGCGGCCAGGATCTCATCGACCAGCCGCGCGCCCATCCGAGGCGCGTGTTTGGCGGCGATGGCGGTGAGTTTGCGTCGACCCGCGGCGTGGATTCCGGCTGGCCCGCCGCAGCGCGAGAGGATCTCCAGGACGGCCGGGTGTGCGATGCGTGGGCCCAGGACGCGTTCGAGTGCCGGGTGGATACTGGTGAGCAGGCCGCGGATGCGGTTGCTGGTGCGGGTCGCTTCTCCGGCGAGGTCGTCATCGAAGCCGACGAGGACGCCGAGTTCGGTGAGGGCTTCGTCGCCGGTGTCGACGCGGCGCAGCGTGTGGGGCATGGTCCGGGCCGCGTCGGCGATGATGTAAGCGTCGCGGGCATCGGTTTTCGCCTGTCCCGGGTAGAGATCGGCGATGCGGCGCATCGACAGGCCGGGCAGATAGGCCACATCGTGGCCGCATGCGCGGGCGACAGTGACCGGCAGCGCCCCGATGGTGTTGGGTTGGTCGACCACTATCAGCAGTGGCCCGTGGGTGGCGAGCTTGTCGAACACCGCTCGTAGCCGGGCTTCGTCGTTGGGTAATGCCTTGTCGTACAACCGTTTGCCGCCGGTATCGAGACCGACCGCGTGGTGTTCGCCTTTACCCACGTCAACGCCGCAGAACACGGCATACGCCTGTGCCACTTCGCAGTTCCTTCATCACGTCGAACCCTCGGAACAGCCGCCCGATCCGGCGTCAACGCCCGGCACCCACGTTATGAAGAGACCTACCCTCGGCCCTGTCCCCATCAGCGGTCCATCGACGCCGACCAGGACCCGGCGACACCACCCCCCGGATCATGCGAACGACAGGGGCAAGAAGTCATACCGGGCCTGGCGACCGTAGCCCTCGATCAAGGGCTGCGAAAAAGATAACGGG